>NZ_JBBWCB010000065.1:0-33029 GCF_039888995.1 Pseudomonas rossensis
GATTTCTTTATCGCCTGTGATGCCCTCATCGCGAGCAAGCTCGGCTCCCACAGTGGAATGCGTACTCCTGTGGGAGCCGAGCTTGCTCGCGATAGCGGTCTGACAGACACCGCATCTCTCCGGCCGGCCTCTCTGCTAACATGTCGCGCAATCAACCCTGCCGTGACGACGCCAGCCAATGCCGCCTGTTTCCCGCTCCGCCTCCCAGCCTGAATTGACCGCTCTGTTTGCCTCGGTGCAACAGCACCTCCAGAACGTGATCGTGCCGCTCTGGCAAGGCCCCGGCTGGAATGCCGACATGGCGCTGCCCTATGAGGCGCTGGACGCCGAGCACCAACCGCTGCCTCCCCAACGCTATCGGGCCATGGCCTGCGCGCGGCAGCTCTACCTGTTTTCCAGCCTGATAGGCCAGGTACCGGCCGCCGAAGAGCGCGCCGCAGCGCTGTTCCGCTCCCTGCAGCAGCATTTCCACGACGCCGAGCATGGCGGCTGGTTCTATAGCATCGACCCGCAGGGCGCGCCTCTGGATCAGCGCAAAGACCTCTACACCCACGCTTTCATCCTGTTCGCCTGCGCCCATTACTGGGACAAGGTCCGCGAGCCGCGGGTGGAATCGGTGCTCAACGCCGTACTGGAAGTGGTCGCGCAGCGCTTCGCCACGGGCGACGGCCTGTACGAAGCCAGCCTCGACCGTGACTGGTCCTCGCTCGAGTCCGGGCCGCTGCAAAATCCCCTGATGCACTTGGCCGAAGCCTTCCTCGCCACGCTGTCGATGCGCAAAGACATCGCCGTGCAAGACGCGCTCGTAGAGTTATGCACAGCGATGCAAAAGCGTTTTATCGACCCGCAACACGGTGTGTTGATGGAAAAACCGCTGGGCGCTGTGGATAACTGGTTTGAACCGGGGCACCAGTTCGAGTGGTATTTCCTGCTGGAATCGTCTTCGTTGCTGCGCGGTTCGGCACTGCATGCTTCTCTGGAACGTGCTTTTGCGTTCACCGAACAACTGGGCGTCGATCAACAGACCGGCGCCGTGCGGGCCATGCTCGACCTGGAACCGAACGGCCCACCTCGGGACGCTACGCAGCGAATCTGGGCTCAGGCTGAATACCTGCGTGCCCTGACCTTGCGACCAGACAGCGAGGCCGCGGTGCTGCACAAGTTGCAGGCGTTGCAACAGCGCTTTCTGCATGCGGGTGGCTGGTATGAGTGCCGTGACGAGAACGGGGATGTGACCCGTCGGGACATGCCGTCGACCACGCCTTATCACTTGGCAACCTGCTATCGCGGATTAGCCGACTATCTCGGCTGACTGAGAGATTGCTATCGCGGGCAAGCCCGGCTCCCACAAGGTTTGTGTCGTTTGCGAAACGGCGATTCAACACAAATCCTGTGGGAGCGGGCTTGCCCGCGATGGCCGTTACGCGATCTTAAGCCTTGGCATTACGCTCAATCGCAAACCCACTCCACGTCTGGCTCACCGGCATCAGCTCCAGGCTGTTGATATTGATGTGCGCCGGGGCATTGAGCACCCAGAAAATGGTGTCGGCGATGTCTTGCGGCTGGATCGGCTCGGCACCGGCGTAGGTCGCGTTGTAACGCTCCTGATCACCAGCGAAACGCACCAGTGAAAACTCGCTTTCGCACAGGCCCGGCTCGATATTGCTCACCCGCACGCCTGTACCTTGCAGGTCGCAGCGCAGGTTCAGGGAGAACTGTTTGACGAACGCCTTGCTCGCGCCATACACATGGCTGCCCGGGTACGGGTAGTTGCCGGCGATGGAGCCTAGGTTGACGATGCCGGCGCCACGACCGTGAGCAATCAGGCGGGGCAACAACAGACGAGTGCTGTACATCAGGCCTTTGATGTTGGTGTCGACCATGGTGTCCCAATCGTCGAGGTCGCACTTGGGCGCCGGGTCAACGCCCAGGGCCAGGCCGGCGTTGTTGATCAGCCCGCGCAGTTTGGCGAAGGATGGCGGCAGGTTGGCGATTGCCTCCTCCATGGCCTTGCGATCACGCACGTCGAGCACCAGGCCATGGACCTCAGTCTGCTTCGACAACTCGGCGCACAGCGCATTGAGGCGCTCTTCACGACGGCCGGTCAGCACCAGTTTCCAGCCGGCTTCGGCAAAACGACGGGCGCAGGCTTCACCAAAACCGGAGGTCGCGCCGGTAATAAACAGGGTGTTGGACATCGTGTTCTCCTTGCTTCGGCTGATCGACAGCCACTGGAATAGAAAATCAGCAGCCAGCATGCCCGGCCTTGCCAACAGCGGCAACTACCGCAGAAGCTGTACAAAAAACGATCAAACGTTGCCACACCTTACCCGCCGTGGCTTTCAGCCATGTGCGCGCACCTTATCCACAGGCCGGTCCACAGTTTCCGGGGGCAAGTGGAAAAGCTGTAAGCCGCTGTGCACAAGGCTTTGCGGGCAAATTGGAAATTTTTTTGCTTGACCCTGGAACGCGGGGTGTGTAGCCCATGGCATTTTGCACGATTGACCGGTCATACCGACGATGGCGCCAAGCCAGTAACTACGGCC
This sequence comes from Pseudomonas rossensis, assembly GCF_039888995.1. NCBI lineage: Bacteria > Pseudomonadati > Pseudomonadota > Gammaproteobacteria > Pseudomonadales > Pseudomonadaceae > Pseudomonas > Pseudomonas rossensis. The sequence continues at coordinate 2,547 of NZ_JBBWCB010000065.1, forward strand.
TTCAGCCGAGTCTTTCCAGAGTTTAACCACAGACTTATCCACAGGCAGCTCCACTCCATTTCGCCCTGCTTTCGTCACCAACAAAAAGGTTGACAAAGCCCGCTCGCGGTCCCGCAAAAATGCCTGATCAAAAAACAACCACAACTCTGCAAGCCACGGTTTCAAAGGCTTTCAGCCAGCTACTCCCACGTTATTCACAGCCAGCTCCACAGCAAACGGGGACAAGTCAAAACCGTGACAAAACAACTATTTGCAGCGGCTTTATGTCGCGCTTTGAGAGCTTGTGAATATTGTTTTCCACAATTTCCAGAAAGCTCGCCCCCACAGGGATTAATGGTGTTTTGGAGGTGTAAAAAAGCCCCGGCGATTGCTCGTCGGGGCTTGTTGTTGCAGCGCAGACTCAGTGCCCGCCGAGATAGGCGTTACGCACTTCCTCGTTAACCAGCAGCTCCTTGCCGGTGCCCGTGAGGCGGATCTCGCCATTGACCATCACGTACGCCCGGTCCGACAGTTTGAGGGCGTGGTTGGCGTTCTGCTCGACCAGGAAGATGGTCATGCCGGTTTTCGCCAGTTCCCGCAGAGTCGCGAAGATCTGTTTCACCACAATCGGCGCCAGACCCAGGCTCGGCTCGTCAAGCAACAGCAGTTTCGGCCGACTCATCAACGCACGTGCGATGGCGAGCATTTGCTGTTCGCCGCCGGACATGGTCATGGCCCGCTGGGTGCGCCGCTCTTCGAGTCGCGGGAACAACTCGAACATGCGTTGCATGTCTTCCTTGGCGTACTTGTCACCGATAGGAATGGTGCCCATCAGCAGGTTTTCCTCGACGGTCATGTCAGGGAACACCCGCCGCCCTTCCGGCGATTGAGCGATGCCGTTGGAGGCGATGTAGTGGGACGACTTATGGGTGATATCCACACCCTGATAGATGATCTGCCCATCCGCCGCCCGCGGCTGACCGAAAATCGACATCAGCAGGGTCGATTTGCCGGCGCCGTTGGAGCCGATCAGGCTGACCGTTTCACCTTCATTGATCTGCAGCGAGACTTTCTTCAGAGCCTGGATCGGCCCGTAGAACACATCCAAATCCTTCAGTTCGAGGATGGGTTGGCTCATAGCACCACTTCCTCTTCATCGGCGCCCAGGTAGGCCGCAATCACTTTCGGATCGTTACGAATCGCATCAGGGCCGCCCTCGGCGATGACGATGCCGTGGTCCAGCACTACGATGTGGTCGGAAATGCTCATTACCATGCCCATGTCGTGTTCGATCAGCACCACGGTCAGATCGTGCTCGTCGCGCAGCAGCCGGATCATCGCGCTCAGCGCTTCGGTTTCCTGAGGGTTGAGGCCGGCGGCCGGTTCGTCGAGGCAGATGATCTGCGGCCGGGTGCACATGGCCCGGGCGATTTCCAGACGGCGTTGCTGACCATAGGACAGCTCACCGGCCAGACGGTTGGCGCAGTCCACCAGGTCCACGACTTCCAGCCAGTAGAAGGCATGGTCCAACGCATCGCTTTCAGCCTTGCGGTAGCCCTTGGTGTTGAGGATACCGGCCAACATGTTGCGATTGACCCACATGTGCTGGGCCACCAGCAGGTTTTCCAGCACCGACATTTCCTTGAACAGGCGAATGTTCTGGAACGTGCGCGCCAGGCCTGCCCGGTTCACCAGGTGGGTGCCGCCGAACATCTTGTAGCGGAGCCGGGTGATGAAGCTTTTCGGCGAAACGAAATCGGTGGCTTTGAACGATTCGCCCAGCAGCTGGATGACATCGGTGCGCTCGCCACGGGTATTGAGTTCGATCTTGCCGCCGGAGGCCTTGTAGAACCCGGTCAGGCAGTTGAACACGGTGGTCTTGCCGGCGCCGTTGGGGCCGATCAGGGCGAAGATCGAGTTGCGATGCACCTTGAGGCTGACATCGCTCAACGCCTTGATGCCGCCGAAGTGCATCATCAGCTTCTCGACCGAGAGTACGACTTCGCTCATGGCGCTACTCCTCTACGCGGGGTCACACCGGTACGGCTGATCCGAATCAGGCCGCGCGGTCGCCAGATCATCATCAACACCATCAGCACGCCGAACAGCAGCACGCGATACTCCGCAAAGCCGCGTAGCAGCTCCGGCGCAACGGTCAGCACGAACGCTGCAATCACCACGCCGATGGTGGAGCCCATCCCGCCGAGCACCACGATGGCGAGGATCAGGGCCGATTCGAAGAAAGTGAACGAGGTCGGGTTGACGAAGCCTTGATAAGTGGCGAAGAACACCCCGGCCAGACCGGCCGTCGATGCACCGATGGTGAACGCCGATAGCTTGACCAATACGTGGTTCAGGCCCATGGAGCGGCAAGCGATTTCGTCTTCGCGCAAGGCTTCCCAGGCGCGACCGACCGGCATGCGGGTCAAGCGGTGCTTGATGTACAGCACGGCCAGCACCACCAGGAACAACACGGCGTAGATGAAGTAGTACTTCACATCCGAGTTATAGGGGATCCCGAAGAACTCATGGAAAGGTATTCCACCCTCCTTCGCTCGTTTGCCGAACTCCAGGCCAAAGAATGTAGGCAGCGGAGCGGCCATGCCATTCGGGCCACCGGTCAGGGACAGCCAGTTATTGAGGATCAACCGGATGATTTCACCGAAGCCCAGCGTCACGATCGCCAGGTAGTCACCGTGCAGACGCAGCACCGGGAAACCGAGGATGCAACCGGCAAGGCCCGCGGTAATCGCCGCCAACGGCAGCACCGTCCAGAAGCCCAGACCGAGGTATTGGTAACCAAGCGCCAGCCCGTAGGCACCGATGGCGTAGAACGCCACGTAACCCAGGTCGAGTAGACCGGCCAGGCCGACCACGATGTTCAGCCCCAGGCCCAGCAGTACGTAGATCAGCCCGAGGATGACCACGCCCAACAGGTAGGAGTTGGAGAAGAACGGGAACACCACGGCAATGACGATCAACAGCGGGATGATCCAGCGCAACCGGGATTTGTAATCAGGCGGCAGTACATGAACCCCGGAACCGGTGCTTTCAAAGCCTTCGAGAATTCTCAGGCCCTTGGGGGTTTGCAGGAACAGGCTCAAGGCAAAGCGGCCGGCCATGACGATGGCGACAATCCATGCCACACGGGTCGTTTCCAGGTTGAAGCCGTAGCCGTCGAGGACCACGCCGACAATCGGGCCGAACACAATCAGGGCGACAAGGCCGGCAAGAATCGCGTCAACCAGGCTTCTTTTGAGATCAATGGTTTTTTTAGTGGTTGAAGACATCGCTTACACCTTCGACACAAGAGGACGGCCGAGCAGGCCTTGGGGCCGAAAGACCAGAACGAGAACGAGCAGCGAGAAGCTGAAAACGTCTTTGTAGTCCGAGTTCACCAGACCAGAGAACAGCGATTCGGAGATCCCGAGAATGATCCCGCCAAGCATCGCGCCGGGTAGCGAGCCGATTCCGCCGAGTACCGCTGCGGTGAACGCTTTGATCCCGATGATGAAGCCGGCGTAGAAGTCGAACGTGCCGTAGTTCATGGTGATCAGCACGCCGGCCAGGGCCGCCATCGCTGCACCGATGATGAACACGTAGGAAATCACCCGATCGGTGTTGATCCCCAGAATCGAGGCCATCTTGCGATCTTGCTGGGTGGCGCGGCACATGCGGCCGAGCTTGGTGTACTTGATGACGTAGGTCAGCAGGGCCATCCCGGCAAACGCGGCGACCAGAATGAAGATCTTGGTGTAGGTGAGCTGCACGAAGCCGCTTCCGACCTCAACCCGCCAGGCACCGGTCAGCAGTGTGGGAACCCCTTGTTGCTTCGCGCCTTGGGCGATCTGCGCATAGTTTTGCAGGATCAGCGAAATGCCGATGGCGCTGATCAGCGGTGCCAGTCGGGTGGAGTTACGCAGGGGTTTATAGGCAACCCGTTCGATGACCCAGCCATACACCGCCGTGACGATGATGGTGAAAATCAGTGTGCCAAGCATCAGCAGAGGGAAGGATTCAATACCGAAGTATGCCAGCAGAGCCAGACTGATCGCCGCTAGGTAAGCAGAGATCATGTAAACCTCGCCATGGGCGAAGTTGATCATGCCGATGATGCCATAGACCATTGTGTAGCCGATGGCGATCAGGCCATAGACCGACCCGAGGGTCAGGCCGTTGACCAGTTGCTGCAGGAAAATACCATCCATAACGCAATCTCACGCATTTGAGAGACTGCACAGAAGCCGGGTGCGATGGACCGGGGTTCAGCCGCCGACGCAAGCGGGTTGTGTGCAGCTCTACGAGAAAAGACAGGTACTGCACGGACATGTTCTTTGATTGCCCGGCGCACAGTGCGCCGGGCAATCAGCCGTTCATATCACTTCTGTTTTTCCAGTTGGTGGTATTTGCCGTCCTTGTCCCACTGGTAAACCACGTAGTCGGAGACTTTCAGGTCGCCCTTGGAATCCCAGGCCTTGTCGCCCATCACGGTTTTGACCGTGTTGGCTTTCAGCCATTTGGCGGCTTCTTCGCCTTTGTTGGACTTGGCGCCATTGAAGGCAGCTGCCAGGGTCTGAACCGAAGCGTAGGCGTAAAGGGTGTAGCCTTCAGGCTCGGTACCGGCTTTACGGAACGCGTCTACCACAGTCTTGCTGTCTGGCAGCATGCGCGGGTCAGCGCCGAAGGTCATCAATACGCCGTCGACGAATTGTGGGCCACCAGCGGTGGTCACCAGTTCATCGGTGACGATGCCGTCATCGGACATGAACTTGACGTCCTTGAGACCTTGCTCACGCAGTTGGCGAACCAGAGGACCGGCTTCCGGGTGCAGACCGCCGAAGTAGACGACGTCGGCACCAGCGCCGCGAATTTTGGTAACGATGGTGCTGAAGTCTTTCTCGCCACGGGTCAGACCTTCGTACAGCACCGGCTTAACGCCGCGTTTTTCCAGCTGGGCCTTGGTAGCGTCCGCCAGGCCTTGGCCGTAGGTGTCCTTGTCATGCAGGACGACGACTTTCTTGCCCTTGAGCACGTCGACGATATAGTCACCGGCCACGATGCCTTGCTGGTCGTCACGCCCGCACATACGGAACATGGCACTCAGGCCACGCTCGGTAACTGCCGGGTTGGTGGAGCCTGGAGTAATCGCGATGATGCCCGCTTCGTCGTAGATCTCCGAAGCTGGGATCGTCGAGGAGGAGCAGAAGTGACCGACTACGCCAGCGACTTTCTGGTTGGTCAGGTCCTTGGCGACCGTCACAGCCTGTTTCGGTTCGCAGGCGTCATCGCCTTTGACCAGTACGATTTTTTCCCCGTTTACACCGCCCGCTGCGTTGACCGCATCGGCCGCAGCCTGTGCACCCTTCATGTACTGCTCGCCAAATGCCGCGTTGGCGCCGGTCATCGGTCCCGCCACACCGATTTTCACATCAGCCTGTGCAAACGCAGAAACACCCAACGCAGTTGCCACTGCGAGGGCCAGAAAGCCTTTCTTGTAAAACGTCTGGGACATGAGGTGGTGCTCCAAGGTTTTTTTTTAGTTGGCACTGCGACTTCCTGAATGCTCAGAGCAAGGGCCGTGCCATCGGTTTTTTATTCTGAAAAAAGTCGCTGCTTTATTGTTAATTCGACTGTTTCGATCCCATTTTCATTGGGCGTGCAACCGTCTAAACCGCGGAAGGTGAAACCATTTATTTTTAAAGGCGCAACCCGAGCGCGCCATCATTGCAACCGCGGCGCCAAACGACGTGCAACCAGCCTGTAACAACGTGCGTCACCGAAGTGCACACTGCTGGTGCGGAACTGCTACAACCCGCACCTTTTACAGGCTAGTCGCTGCGCGAAAAAGCGCCGCTTTCAGCAACAAATTTCAACAATCAAATAACGATCCGCAGGCACTGGCCTGCGTGATACAGCGAGAATCCGGCCTCGTACAGACAGCTGCGCAATCCCACGCCCGCCAATGGCTGCATGGGCGCAAAGGGAATCGGCAGTGCTTGAGGATTTCCGTTACACAGATAATCGGCAAAGGCTTTGCCGACGACAGTGCCAGTAGTGACGCCCCGGCCGTTGTAACCGGTGACTGCCACCAAACCGGGCGCCGGCTCGAACAAACGCATCAAATGATCGGGGGTGAAGGCGATGCAACCGGTCCAGGTGCACTCCCATTCCACCGGTTTGAGATAAGGAAAATAGTGCTGCTGAACCCGGTCGGCCCAGGCTTTAAGGAACCAGGTCGGCTTCTGATTGCCATTACCGAGACTGCCGAGCAGCAGACGGCCGTCCTTATCTCGACGAACACTGCTGAGGACCTGGCGGGTGTCCCATGAACCCTGGCCACCCGGGAGAATTTGCTGCGCAGCCTCTTCGGTCAGCGGGACCGACGCCACTTGATAGTAATAACCGGGGAAGAAGTTGCGCCGCAATTCCGTCCAGTCACCTTCGGTGTAGGCGTTAGAGGCAATCACGACTTGCTCGGCAAGCACCGAACCCTGAGCGGTTTGTACCGACCAGCGCTGCCCCTGGCGTTCGAGTCGGGTCACCGGGGAATGATCGAACAACTGACCGCCGAGACCGATGGCCGCTTTGGCCAGCCCCGTTGTGTAAGCCATTGGGTTGATCGTGCCAGCACGTCGATCGAGCAGCGCGGCGGCAATCTTTTTGGTACCCGTCGCTTGTTCGCAGGCTTGACCGGTCAGCAGTTCAACCGGCGCGCCGCGACGTTTCCATTGTTCTTCACGGCTGCGCAAGTCCGCTTCGCCACGGGCGTTGTGCGCCATGTGCAACGTGCCTTCACGGCGTAACTGGCAATCGATGTTGTACTTATCCACAAGGCTGAACACCAGGGACGGTGCCGCACCGAGCATGCGATTAAGCTGACTGCCGACCGCCTCGCCGAAACCGGCTTCGATCTCGTCCGGTGGAATCCACATCCCGGCATTGACCAGCCCGACGTTGCGCCCCGATCCGCCATGACCGGCGCGATGGGCTTCCAGTACACAGACGCTTTTGCCTTTTTCCAGCAGATGCACCGCCGCCGACAGACCGGTGAAACCGGCGCCGATGACGCAGACATCCACCGTCACTTCGCCCTTGAGCGCCGCGTTGTCAGGCCTTTGCGGCGTCAGTTTTTCCCACAGACATTCTTCGCGTAACGGCATTGCCAGACTCCAACAGAAACCTAACCAACCCTCGTTGTGCAGAGGCCACTAAAAGATCGCAGCCTGCGGCAGCTCCTACAAAACCGCAGCCAGGCACAATCCCGTAGGAGCTGCCGCAGGCTGCGATCTTTTGAGGAGCAACACCAATCCATCAGTCGAACGTTATGCCCTGAGCCAACGGCAACTCCAGCGAATAGTTCACGGTATTCGTCTGGCGACGCATGTAGCCGCGCCATGCATCGGAGCCGGATTCACGACCGCCGCCCGTTTCTTTCTCACCGCCAAACGCCCCGCCGATTTCCGCGCCGCTCGGGCCGATGTTGACGTTTGCGATGCCGCAGTCACTGCCCACCGCCGACATGAACTGCTCGGCTTCACGTACGTCAGTGGTGAAGATGCACGACGACAGGCCTTGTGGCACGGCGTTGTTCAGGCGCAGCGCTTCGCCGAATTCCTTGTAACCCACCACGTACAAAATCGGCGCGAAGGTTTCGCTGCAGACCACGTCGCTCTGCTCCGGCATTTCAACGATCGCCGGCGAGACGTAATAAGCGTTAGGGAATTTGTCTTCCAGCTGGCGCTTGCCGCCGAACACCCGGCCGCCTTCGCTCAAGGCCTGCTCAAGCGCATCCTGCATGTTTTCGAAGCTGTGCTTGTCGATCAGTGGACCAATCAGGTTGCCTTCCAGTGGGTTGCCGATACGCACTTTGGAGTACGCGGCCTTCAGGCGGGTGACGATTTCTTCTTTCACCGATTCATGGGCAATCAGGCGACGCAGCGTGGTGCAACGCTGACCGGCGGTGCCGACGGCGCTGAACAGGATGGCCCGTACGGCCATGTCCAGGTCGGCGCTTGGGCCGAGGATCATTGCGTTGTTGCCGCCCAGTTCCAGAATGCTGCGAGCGAAACGTGCGGCGATTTTCGGTGCTACTTCGCGGCCCATGCGGGTGCTGCCGGTGGCGCTGATCAGCGCGACACGCGGGTCATCGACCAGCGCTTCGCCGGCATCACGGCCGCCGATGATGACTTGGCTCAGGTGCGGTGGCGCGTCGCTGAAGTTCTTCAGTACACGGTCGAACAACGCCTGGCAGGCCAGGGCGGTCAGCGGGGTTTTCTCCGACGGCTTCCAGATCACCGGGTTGCCGCAGACCAACGCCAGCGCGGTGTTCCAGGCCCAGACCGCAACCGGGAAGTTGAACGCGCTGATGACGCCAACGACACCCAGCGGGTGCCAGGTTTCGCGCATGTGGTGGCCAGGACGCTCGGAAGCGATGGTCAAACCGTACAGCTGACGGGACAGGCCGACGGCGAAATCGCAGATGTCGATCATTTCCTGAACTTCACCCAGACCTTCCTGGGTGATCTTGCCGGCTTCCCAGGACACCAGCTCGCCGAGGTCGGCCTTGTATTCGCGCAAGATATCGCCCAGTTGGCGGACCAGTTCGCCACGGCGCGGGGCCGGGACCTTGCGCCACAATTCAAACGCATGATCTGCACGACTGATGTGCTGCTCGACTTCAGCGGCGCCTTCCCAGTTCACGGCGGCGATCTGGCTGCCATCGATCGGCGAATGCACCGGCACTTTGCCGTTCTGGTACAGGGCCGGGTTCACACCAAGACGATCAAGCAATGCGGCAACCATGGGTCACTCCTCAAGCGAAAAACAGAAAACGTGCAGCCGGATTGATTCGGCTGGTGAGGCCTGTAGTTTTAGCGCTCCCGACGTTACCCAACAAACGACCTTTAAGAGAGATATCATTCCGTTTATTCATGCTGCGAATTGCTGGTAAGAAAGAAACAAGAAAAAGGACAACCAATGCTGAATAAACGCTACTTGCCGTCGATCACCGCGCTGCAGTGTTTTGAGGCCGTAACCCGGCATTTGAGCTTCACCCGGGCGGCTGAAGAGCTGAACCTGACCCAGAGCGCTGTCAGCAAACAGGTCGCGCAACTCGAAGAATTGCTGCAGCACCTGTTGTTCCGCCGGGTGCGCCGACGCCTGCAAATGACCCCGGCCGGTGATTTGTACCTGGTGGAGGTACGAAAAATCCTCACGCAGGTCGAGATGTCGACCCACTACCTGCGCTCCTACGGCGGTGAAACCGAAGTCCTGCGCGTCTCGACGCCTCCGACCTTCGGCGCGCGCTGGCTAGTGCCACGCTTGAAAGGCTGGCGTCTGCGCCATCCCTCGATCCATCTGGACCTGTGCAGCGAACAGGAAGCCGACGATCTGTTGCAAGGTCGCAGCGACCTGGCGTTTTATTTCGGCCAGGGCTCACGCCCCGGCACTGAATGCCTGAAGCTGTTCGGCGAAGAGTTGGTGCCGGTCTGCGCACCGGGCAGCCTGCCGAATACGCCGTTCACCGATCCTACGCAACTCACCGACCTGGTCCTGCTGCAAAACGCCTCCCGGCCCCAGGCCTGGCACGACTGGTTCGACAGTCAGGGCTACCACACCGAACACAGCTACCACGGCCCGCGCTTTGAAACCTTTTATATGTGCATCCGCGCAGCCCAGGTCGGCTGTGGTGTGGCGCTGTTGCCGCGGTTTCTGGTGGAAGAGGAATTGGCCGACGGCAAACTGGTCATACCCTGGCAGCACGCGATGCCCAGCACCGATGCCTATTACCTGGCGTATCCGGAGCATTCGGCCGAAGTGCCGAAAGTGCGGGATTTTGTGAAGTGGATGCTGGAGCAGATCGACAATCCGTATGCGCCGCAGAGTTGAGACCTGACACGACACCTGTGGCGAGGGGGCTTGCCCCCGTTGGGTCGCGACCCTATGAGCCAACAACCCGGTTGTCAGGCTCATAGTGGCGTCACGCAATACCAAAGAGGCCGTCGACGATTTTGGTTTGAGCGAGGCGTCCGCGCAGGTCCTCATCGATGGAGGGATCATCCATTCTGTACAGCCGCACCTTGCGATACGCATTGACTCGATTGATCTCCCGCCCCAAATACTCCCAAACCACCCGCGAACATGCCGGAGTGCGATGGTCGGCCGCTGAAACACCCATCTTCAAGCCATTGAGTCGAATAATCCGACTTTTATAGTTTGGAATAAGAATGGTCTGACTGATCTCGTTGGACGTCAGCGACTCATAGTCGAGCAGGAACAAGCGATCCTGTAGATAGTAGGCAACCCCAACGTAGCGATACCGCTCAAATGTCCCCTCTGCCCCAACAATCTGTACCCGCTCATTTCGCTCATACACGAAATGTTGGCCCTCCTCCCTTATGTGCACCAATGAACACAGAATGCAACCTGGCTCTGTCATCGCGTAGTAGTACTCGTAGTAATAACCACAATAGGCCTTGAGCTGCGACGAAGACTGTCTGCGAAGGTGATCAAGCATGCGCTGAGGCGCTGCCACCTCGTCCGAGGGCTTGATTTTCTTGGCTTTAACGCCAATGAGCGTGATGAACTGCTCTGTGGGCAAATGTATTTCGTATTCTTCAACCCCAAAAAAATCACAGATCCGTTTAAGGTTAAACGGTGTCGGAAGACTATTCCCACTCAAGTACTTATTAAACTGCCCTCGATTAATACGAAGTTTCCTACAAACCTCCGCGATAGATCGGTAGTGGCTGCATAGCTGCCTTAAGTTATTTGGAAAAAATTCACGCATATCAGCTCATTACAATAGTGCTAGAAGGCTCAAACATAGCAGCAACTCGCATCATTTTTAAGCAACTCGCGAAATTGCACTCAGCGATACGATAACCGGATATTACGAGCCTTGAGGTTTTCTCAAGACAGCCAACAAAAGCCGAACAATTCGCCACTACTCTAATAACAGCAGGGAGCACTCAATGCTTGAAGTCATCAATGACTTTCTCTCCGGAAAAATCCTTATTCCATTGGTCCTTGGGTTGGGAGGCTACTTCACCATCCGATCAAGATTTGTCCAGTTTCGGTATTTTTTTCACATGCTATCGGTATTGCGCGTCAGTTGGCGCACAGGCAATCATCATCTGAGCTCGTTACAGGCATTAACCCTCAGCCTCGCAGGTCGAGTCGGGACGGGCAACATCGTTGGTGTCGGCATCGCCGTGAGCATGGGCGGGCCAGGGGCCGTGTTCTGGATGTGGATGACCGCGCTCCTGGGCATGTCGAGCAGTTTTTTCGAATGCGCTCTTGGACAACTCTACAAACGTAGCGACGGAAACGGCCTTTATCGTGGTGGTCCATCCTGGTACATCCAGCATGGTCTCGGTAAACGATGGCTAGGGATAATTGCCGCCCTCCTGTTGTTGGTGACCTTCGGTTTTGCAATCAATGGCCTGGAAGCTCATGCCGTATCGCACTCGCTTAAGGACGCTTTCGACATTTCGACCACTTGGTCGGGGTTGGCATTGTCGGTGATGCTGGCTGTTGTATTTGTGGGTGGAATCAAACGAATAGCAGCTGTCGCCCACCTGCTGGTACCGCTTAAAGTTCTCGCCTACGTCGGGGTCACGCTCTATGTAATTGTCCTGCAATCGGAGCAGGTGCCCTCGATGTTAATGACTATCGTCAAGAGCGCTTTCGGCCTGGACCAAGCGTTCGGCGGACTGCTCGGCACTGCAATAATCATGGGTGTGAGGCGCGGTGTATTTTCCAATGAAGCGGGCCTGGGCAGCGCCCCCAACGTTGCTTCGGTGGCCAAGGTCGAACATCCGATAAGCCAAGGCGTGGTGCAAGCACTGAGTGTATTTATCGATACCTTCGTCATCTGCACCTGCACAGCATTGGTCATCCTGTTATCCGGTTTCTATACACCCGGTTTCGAAGGCGACGGCATTGCGCTTGCACAAAACTCGCTGGCAGCCATCGTTGGCGAGTGGGGTCGAATGTTTATTAGCGTGGCGCTGACATTATTTGTATTTACCGCAATGCTCTATAACTACTACTTGGGCGAAAACAGCTTGCGGTTCATGTTCGGTGAGCCCCGAAAAACCTTGCTCATCTACCGCGCACTGGTGTTGGCGCTGGTGTTCTGGGGCTCGATTGAAGACCTTTCCACCGTACTCGCATTTGCCGACATCACCATGACACTGCTTGCCTTCGTCAACCTTATAGCCATGGCCTTGCTGTTTAACATCGGCATGCGCATCTTGTACGACTATGACGAGCAACGTCGCGCAGGAGTCAAGAATCCAGTGTTCGACTCCAGCAAGTTCAAGGATCTGGATCTCGATTTTACGGCCTGGCCGGCGAAAGAGAATGACCAGAACACGTTAAAGCATCCTGCCCACCTTTCTCGTAACTGCACATCTCCGCAATCGGCATAAATGAAAAACCCTGAGCCATTGCGAACTCGCAACGGCTCAGCAGCGAAACAATTGTTGGCTATATATAAACAATAGATCTCACTATTCAAACACGATCAAAAACTCTTAAGGAGCTTGTTAATGAATCGTTATCACCCTCTTAAATCCAACACCTCCGAAGTTCCGGTACTTTGTATAGATACACACATAACCCCAAACCACCTCTTTGAAAATGCCTGCTTCTGGATTCGAACCGCTACCAGTCTTTTAGAAACACTCACCTCCGTAACCATTAAACATACCGCTGACATTGATCTATTCCGACTAATACTTCCAGCTTATGTACTACTGCAGGATGGTGTCGACACACTAGAACAAATCACCTTAAAAGCGGAGTGAGAATCATGGCCACCCCAGCAACCAATGAAATGCTTAAGGCTGCAATGAGAAAAGCGATTGAAACTGGTCTTATCCCTAGTTACTCGCACCTTGATGGCTACTTAAGAAGCTGGGAGAGTCTTGCGTTGGTCGTCCAAGCCGCTGTTGATGCCGCCCCGATAACTTACTCCCTTCCTACGTGTTCAAAACGGTACTGTCGAAAACTGCCATTTCCCAATGATCGCTCCAAGTGAGCAGAGGCTATTGCGATGCTCCCGAAAAAATCCCAGCCTTCGACAGCCCATGGAAATAATCCATGAAAAACCGACGTCAATGCCAAAAAAATGCTGGCAAAACGGGCAGCTGATATGCGCCACTACCCCCCATTCATTGAAACAGCTGCAACGTCGCTGCCACGGGCCGCGGCCAGCCTGGAGATCCCCGTTATGAGCGAGAGCGTGTTTGGCGATCGCATCGTGCAGAACCTGCTCGACACCGACTTCTACAAACTGACGATGATGCAGGCGGTGCTGCACAACTACCCGAACGTGGAAGTCGAATGGGAGTTTCGTTGCCGTAACAGTGAAGATTTGCGCCCATACCTGGCGGAAATCCGCTTCCAGATCGAGCGCCTTGCCGAATTGAGCCTGAGCGCCGACCAGTTGAGCTTCATGGAGCGCATCAGCTTCATGAAGCCGGATTTCCTGCGCTTTCTCGGGTTGTTCCGCTTCAATCTGCGCTACGTCCACACCGGTATCGAAAACGGCGAGCTGTTCATCCGCCTGCGCGGGCCATGGCTGCACGTGATCTTGTTCGAAGTGCCGCTGCTGTCCATCGTCAGCGAAGTGCGCAACCGATATCGCTACCGTGAAGTCGTCCTGGAACAGGCGCGTGAGCAGCTCTACCGCAAGTTCGACTGGCTCACCGCCAACGCCAGCGCGGAGGAATTGTCCGAATTGCAGGTCGCCGATTTCGGCACTCGTCGTCGCTTCTCGTACCGCGTGCAGGAAGAAGTGGTGAACGTGCTCAAGCACGATTTCCCCGGTCGTTTTGTCGGCACCAGCAACGTGCACCTTTCACGGGAGCTGGACATGAAACCGTTGGGCACCATGGCCCACGAATGGATCATGGCCCATCAGCAACTCGGCCCCCGACTGATCGACAGTCAGATTGCCGCCCTCGATTGCTGGGTCCGCGAGTACCGCGGCCTTTTGGGGATCGCCCTCACCGATTGCATTACCACGGATGCCTTTCTCAACGATTTCGACCTGTACTTCGCCAAGCTGTTTGACGGCCTGCGCCATGATTCCGGTGACCCGGTGCTCTGGGCGGAAAAGGCCATTGCCCATTACCACAAGCTCGGCATCGACCCGATGAGCAAGACGCTGGTGTTCTCCGACAGTCTGACGCTGCCCAAGTCGTTGGAGATTTTTCGGTCGCTGCGCGGTCGGATCAATGTCAGCTTTGGCATCGGCACCAACCTGACGTGCGATATTCCGGGTGTCGAACCGATGAGCATCGTGCTTAAAATGGCCGCCTGCAACGGCCAACCCGTGGCAAAGATTTCCGATGAGCCTGGCAAGACTCACTGCAAAGACCCGAATTTCGTCGCCTATTTGCGACACGTTTTCAAAGTACCTGCCGCCCTTCCCAGTACATCCAGCATTTCTAGCAAGGAGTGAATTCATGCAAGCCGAACAGCGTGAGATTGCTGAACAGCTCAAGGTCCAGCCGCCGTTCGCCGACCAGGCCGCCCTCGAGGCTGAAGTCGCCCGGCGGATTACCTTCATTCAGGACTGCCTGGTCAATTCCGGGCTCAAGACCTTGGTACTCGGCATCAGCGGCGGCGTCGATTCCCTGACTGCCGGCCTGCTGGCCCAGCGTGCCATGCGCGAACTGCGCACACGCACCGGCGACAACAGCTACAAATTCATCGCCGTGCGCCTGCCATACGAAACCCAGTTCGACGAACACGACGCCCAGGCCTCGGTGGATTTCATCGCCCCGGACGAGCGCCACACCGTGAACATCGGCCCGGCGGTCAAAGCCCTGGCGAGCGAAGTAGCGGCCTTCGAAGGCAAGCACGCGGTCTCGGTGGATTTCGTGCTCGGCAATACCAAGGCGCGGATGCGCATGGTTGCCCAATACACCATCGCCGGCGCAGCCCACGGTCTGGTAATCGGCACTGACCACGCGGCGGAAGCGGTGATGGGCTTCTTCACCAAGTTCGGTGATGGCGCCTGCGATCTGGCGCCACTGAGCGGCCTGGTGAAAAACCAGGTCCGGGACATCGCCCGCAGCTTCGGCGCGCCGGAGTCGCTGGTAGAAAAAATCCCGACGGCCGACCTCGAAGACTTGTCGCCCGGCAAGCCGGACGAAGCGTCCCACGGCGTGACCTATGCCGAGATCGACGCGTTCCTGCACGGCGAGCCGGTGCGTGAGGAAGCGTTCAAGATCATTTGTGACACGTATAAAAAGACTCATCACAAGCGAGTGATGCCGTTCGCGCCTTGACTCTGCCCCTGTAGAAACTTGTAGGAGCTGTCGAGTGAAACGAGGCTGCGATCTTTTGATTGTGATCTTAAAAGCAAGATCAAAAGATCGCAGCCTCGTTTCACTCGACAGCTCCTACAAGGATTCGGGCTGGACCAAAAATGAGCAAAAAAAAGCGTCCCGAGCGGACGCTTTTTTTATGCGTTCGATTCGATTACTTCAGGACAACAGTGCCTTTCATCATCGAGATGTGGCCAGGGAACGAGCAGAAGAAACCGTACTTCTCGCCAGCATCGAGCTTCGACACGTCGAAGGTCACCGAGTCGGTTTCCTTGGCGCCGATGATTTTGGTGTGGGCGATGACGCGTGCGTCGCCTTCAGGCAGGTAACTCTTCTCGATGCCAGCGGCCAGGCCAGCGGTGGCGATCGGCTGCATGTCGGCCTCTTTGCTCAGCACCCAGTTATGACCCATGACGTTTTTCGGCAGGTTGCCGGAGTGTTTCAGCTCCACGGTGAACGTCTTGCAGCTCTTGTCGATGCTGATTTCCTTGGTATCGAAGGACATCTGGTCAGTCGAGTCGACAGTGACCTTGCACTCGGCAGCCATCAATTGGCTGCTGGCCAGTGTCAGCAGGGATACTGCAACAAGTTTGGCAAACATGGTGAATCTCCAAGGCAGGGTTAACAAAAGTGAGAATGGACAGAAGACTGCCTGAAAACTTCGCAAGTTCCTATGACCTGAATCAAAAATTGTATACAACTTTCGGGCTATGACACCTATCGAAACAATCTACCAGCCAGACGTCTAGGGCGGCCCTATCATCAAGCCGTCATCACTCATCTGGAGCGCCAGTCATGTCCCTTAACAGCCTGTTGCGCAGTTTGCTCGCCGCCTACGCCTGTGGCGCCAGCGGTACCTGTGAAACACCCGAACGTGAAGTGTAGACCTTGGAACGCCGCGTGCCTGCCTTTACTCTGTGGTCATCCTGACCATGGAGTAAGGCATGTCTTTAGCGTCCGTTTGTGTATTTTGCGGTGCCAGCACTGGTACCAACCCGGCTTATCGTGAAGCGGCTGTCGCCTTGGGGCGAGCATTGGCCGAGCGTAAGCTGACTCTGGTCTATGGCGGCGGCGCCGTCGGGCTGATGGGCATCGTCGCCGATGCTGCGCTGGCGGCCGGCGGTGAAGTGATCGGGATCATCCCGCAAAGCCTCAAAGACAAGGAAATCGGTCACAGCGGCCTGACTCGCCTGGAAGTGGTCGACGGCATGCATGCGCGCAAGGCGCGGATGGCCGAGCTCAGTGACGCCTTTATCGCCCTGCCCGGCGGCCTGGGCACACTGGAAGAACTGTTCGAAGTCTGGACCTGGGGCCAGCTTGGCTACCACGGCAAACCGCTGGGGCTGCTGGAAGTGAACGGTTTCTACAGCAAATTGACGTCTTTTCTCGATCATATCGTCGGCGAAGGCTTCGTTCGCGAACCGCACCGTGACATGCTGCAAGTGAGCGAATCGCCGCAAACCCTGCTCGATGTATTGGACGCCTGGCAGCCGACAGTGGTGCCAAAGTGGATCGAGCAAAAACCCAGCTAACGGCTGGGCATCGATACAGGGCAGAATACGCGCCGCTCAACCTCACCTTCGACCCCAGAGGATCGCCCATGGCTAAACCCAATTATTCCTTCGCCAAACGTCAGAGAGACTTGGCCAAGGAGCAGAAGAAAGAGGAAAAGCTTCAGCGCAAGAAAGCTACAGCTGAAGAAGAAGCCGCCGCACTGAACCCGGATGCAGAAGGTGAAGTGGCCGCAAAAGATGATGTTGAAGCACCGAAAGATCAGGCGCCCGACGCCTGAGACCCTCAGGGCCCGATGATCTGATCAGGCCCACCGGATCTGTGTCCAGGGTCAGCAACGATGTTGCTGACCCTCACAGGCCAATCTGAAATACCCCTCCAGAAAGCACTGCACATCACCTGTGGGAGCGAGCTTGCTCGCGATGACGGCTGTACATCCAATATTTGTGTGACTGAAAGTCCGCTATCGCGAGCAAGCTCGCTCCCACATGGGATCTCTATTACTCCAGTGGCATCACTGTGACGCGGACTTCGGGATCATGGCTGCCGCCCCCCAGAATCACCCCACGCAACGGCGAAACATCGGAGAAATCCCGGCCCCAGGCCAGGGTTATGTGTTCGAGTGTCGGTTGTACGTTGTTGGTCGGGTCAAAATCGACCCAGCCCAGTACCGGGCAAAACACCGAGACCCAGGCGTGAGACGCGTCCGCGCCGATCAATCGAGGCTGCCCGGGTGGTGGCTGGGTCAGCAGGTAGCCACTGATGTACCGCGCCGCCAACCCACGGGAGCGTACGCAGGCGAGCATCAGGTGAGCGAAGTCCTGACAAACACCGCGCCGGCGCTCCAGCACTTCCACCAGCGGCGTCGCCACTTGGGTCGCCTCGGCATCGAAGGTGAACTCGCTGAAGATCTTCTCCATCAGCGCCTGAACACCCAACAGCAGCGGCCGACCCGATGGAAAACAGCTTTCGGAAAACTCGACGAAGTTGCGCTTCAAATGCACGTAGGGTGATTCGAACCGGTAACGACACGCTTCCAGCAATTCGGGGGAAAGCGGCTGACTGCTGTAAGTCAGCGCGTTACAGGTTTCTTCCCACGCGGGGGATTGATTGAAATCCAGCGCAGGCCGGGCCAGCACTTCGACGGTGAGCCGGGCATTGACCAGCAATTCATCATGCGGCCGCTCGAACGCCAACCGGGTCAGCGGATTACCGAACACATCCAGTTCATCGCGGCGCGAAGTCGGATCGGGACTGATCTGCAATTGCTGCTCGGTGCAGCGCTGCCAGGCACATGCACGCGGCCACAGGTGCGCGAGCTGCTGAGCCAGGGACACCGGGCTGTCGTAGTGATAATGGGTGTCGTGGAGAATCTGGTAATGGGCGCTCATCAGACGGACACCGTGCGCTGGCTGACGTCATCGACATGGGCGAAATGGCGCAAGGCCAGACGATCCGACACTTGCCCGCTGGCGTCGGCGATCTCTTGCAACAGATCGGCCAGCCCCTCAATGGCTGCCCGAACACTGGTTTCGCCGAACAGCGAGTTCTCCAGGCATCCCAGATCGAACTGCGCCAAGCGTTCCACCAATTGCGGCAACCCCGCTTCGCGAGGCACGCCGAAGTCGTCATTCAAGCGTTTCAAGGTACGAGTCACCAGTTTCAACTGAAACAGCACGGCGTGGGGGTTCTGCTCGTCGAGCAGCAACAGGTCAAGCACCGGGATCAGTTGCGCCACCGCCAGATACCGCGAACGGTAAGTGATGCTGCTGTTACCCAACTCCAGCAGCCATTCCAATCCGGCCTGATCGAAAGCACCGGTACCGCGCAGAAATGCCGCCAGGCTGGCGCTGAGAAATTGCAGACGTTCGATCCGGCGGCCGATCATCAGGAAGCGCCAGCCTTCGTCCCGGGTCATGTCGTCGAGGGCGAAACCGGATAACGCCGCCAGGGACATCACCAAACGGTTGAGGAAATCCAGCAATTCGCCGAAATCCGGCTCTTCGGCTTCCAGCTCCAAGGCCTCGCGCTGCAGCTCCACCAGCGCTTGCCAGTTTTCCCGCGAAAGCTTGCCGCGCACCTGCGAGGCCGCCCACTGCAAACGCTGCAGGTTGGAGCGCAGGCTGAACGACCAGTCGTCGCCGAGCAATGCCGCCAGCAAACGCTTTGGCAACTCGCCTTCATCGGGTAACAACATCAACCGTTCGCCCAGATCGACCGCCGCCTCCAGGGCTTGTGGGTCATCGCCATCGACATAACGCGCCAGCATGATCCGCAGCAGCCGTGCGCTGTCATCACAGCGCTCGCAGTAACGGCCGAACCAGAACAGGTTTTCCACCACGCGCGAAGGCAGATACGGATCCCGTCGCACCAGGTCGTGCACACCGATCGTACGCTGGGTTTTCCATTGCTCACCGCTCGGAGGGCGATCGCCCAATACCCAGGTGTCTTTGCTCGCGCCACCACGCTGCATCGACACCACTTCGGCGTCAGCCTCGGCGGCAACCCGGGTAAGGCCGCCGGGCAGAACCCGATAGCCCTCACGACTGGCCACTGCATACACGCGCATGCCAATGGCCCGAGGTTGCAGATGCGCCTCTTCAGCCTGCCAGATCGGGGCTTGAGAGAGCTGAGCCAATTCTTGCGCGACATAGGCGTAAGGCCGGGCCTGCATGCGTTCAGCCAGTTCCTGACGCTGTTTTTCACTCAAATCGCGCCCAAATACCGGAGTGAAGCTCTGTGACGGGAAAGCCGGTTTGATCAACAACTCCGGCAATTTTTCCAGGGCCTGAGCCAGTACCGGTGCCTCACCGCACCACCAGGTCGCGATGGAGGGCAGAATCAGTTCTTCGCCGAACAGGAATTGATTGATCTTCGGCAGGAAGCCCAACAATCCCGGCGACTCCAGCACGCCGCTGCCGAGGGCGTTGGCCACCAGCACCCGCCCTCGGCGTACGGCTTCCAGCAATCCCGGCACGCCAAGGGCCGAGTCAGTGCGCAGCTCCAGCGGATCGCAGAAGTCATCGTCGAGCCGCCGCATGATTGCGTGGACCCGACGCAGTCCGCTCAAGGTTTTCAGGTAGACCGTGGCATCCCGGACGGTCAGGTCGCCGCCCTCTACCAGCGGATAACCGAGCTGGCGCGCCAGATAGAGGTGTTCGAAGTAGCTTTCGTTGAAACGTCCCGGTGTGAGCAGCACGATCAGCGGCGCTTCGTCATCACTCGGTGCCTGACGGGCCAGGGTTTCCTGAAGCGTGCGGAAGAACCCGGCCAGGTGCTGCACTTTCAAATCGCGGTACAACTCGGGAAAGGCCCGGGACACGATGGTGCGGTTTTCCAGGGCGTAACCGGCACCGGATGGCGCTTGCGTCCGATCCGCCGTCACCCACCAGCGACCGTCAGGCGTGCGTGCCAGATCCACCGCATACAGATGCAGAAAAGCCCCGTCGGGCGGCGTGATGCCCTGACAGGGCCAGAGGAAGTTGTTGTGACCGAAAACCAGCTCAGCAGGGAGTAGACCTTCGGCGATCAACCGTTGCGGGCCGTACAAATCTGCGAGTACAGCATTGAGCAAGCGTGCCCGCTGGGCGATCCCGGCCGATAACTGCTGCCATTCATCCGCAGCAATCACGTGCGGCAACAGATCGAGTTCCCACGGCCGATCGGCACCCTTAGGGTCGGCGTAGACGTTGTAAGTCACGCCGTTTTCCTGGATCTGCCGGGCCAGCAGCGCCTGACGCTGCACCAATTGCGTTGGTGTGCTGCGTTGCAATTGGTCGAACAACCGACGCCAGTGCGGGCGCACCGCGCCGCTGTCGTCGAGCAGTTCGTGATAAGTGCCCGCCGTCAGCGGGTAGCGGTCAAGCAGGTCAGGCATGGAAAGCTCGGCAGACAGCAAAGAACGGTCAGACTAACGCAGGCTCATGACGCCCGGATATACGAAAAATCCGAGCGTCGCGTACGGTTTAGTAACGTCGTAAATCGAGTGTCATCGGCAGCTCGTCGTTCACTTCCACATTCGGTATAGGAAGTTTCCCAGGACTGTGTCCGATGCGGAAAAAACGCGCCATCCGCCGGCTCTCCGCCTCATTGGCGTTCACCGGCAAGCTGTCGTAGTTACGCCCGCCCGGATGGGCAACGTGGTACTGGCAGCCACCCAGCGAGCGCTGCATCCAGGTGTCGAGCAGGTCGAACACCAGTGGCGCGTGGACCGGGATGGTCGGCTGCAGGCAGTTGGCCGGTTGCCAGGCGCGGAAACGCACGCCGGCCACAAATTCGCCGACCCGCCCGGTGGGTTGCAATGGCACCGGAATGCCATTGCAGGTCAGAAGAAAACGCTGCGGCGGCAGACCCGTGAGCTTGACCTGCAAGCGCTCCAGCGACGAATCCACATAACGCACCGTGCCGCCGACTGCGCCCTCCTCGCCCAGCACATGCCAGGGCTCCAGCGCTTGACGCAATTCCAGCTCGATCCCGCTGACGGCGTAATCACCGACCTTGGGAAAACGGAACTCCAGATGCGCCGCAAACCACTCGGCGCGCACGGGATAACCGGCGGCATTGAGGTCGACGATGACGTCGGCAAAATCCTGTTCGATAAAGTGTGGCAACAGGAAACGATCGTGCAGCTCTGTGCCCCAGCGCGCCAGTTTCGGCGGCGCATAAGGCTCGCGCCAGAATCGAGCCACCAGCGCCCGCAGCAACAACTGCTGAGCCAGGCTCATGCGCGCATGGGGCGGCATTTCAAAGGCGCGCAATTCGAGCAACCCCAGACGCCCCGTCGCGCCATCCGGTGAATAAAGCTTGTCTATGCAGAACTCGGCACGGTGCGTGTTGCCGGTCACGTCGATCAGCAGGTTGCGCAGCAGCCGATCCACCAGCCACGGTGGGCATTCCTCACCCGGCTCAGGCATCTGGGCAAAGGCGATTTCCAGTTCATACAACGCATCATTGCGCGCTTCATCAACCCGTGGCGCCTGAGACGTCGGGCCGATGAACAATCCGGAAAACAGGTAGGACAAGGACGGGTGGTTATGCCAGTAGCTGATCAGGCTGCGCAGCAGATCGGGGCGGCGTAGAAACGGTGAGTCAGCCGGTGTCGCGCCGCCCAGTACGAAATGGTTACCGCCGCCGGTGCCGGTGTGCCGACCGTCGATCATGAATTTCTCGGTGGTCAGTCGGGTCTGGCGTGCCTCTTCGTAAAGAAACTCGGTGCGCTCGACCAGTTCATCCCACGTGGCGGATGGCTGCACGTTGACCTCGATCACACCCGGATCGGGCGTGATACGGAAGTTGTTCAGCCGCGGATCGCTCGGCGGCTCATAGCCTTCCAGCAACACCGGGCAATGCAGCTCCTCGGCGGTCGCTTCGATGGCGCTGACCAGTTCCAGATAATCCTCGACCCGTTCCAGCGGCGGCATGAACAGGTACAACCGCCCTTCTCGCGCTTCGGCGCAGAACGCCGTGCGGGTCAGCCAGTCGGCGGATTCGTCGATCTTTGGCGTGCGTTCATCAGCAACCGCAGGCTCGCCTTGGCTCTGAAGTTGTGCAGTGTCGGGCAGTGCTGGGAAATCCTGATTCGGGTCCACAGGGTGAATGAACGGGTACTCCGCCGCTTTCACCCAAGGCTGCGAGCCCAGCGGCAAGCGATAGCCCAGCGGCGAATCCCCCGGCACCAGTCGGCAATGCTCATCGCGCAGATACCAGCGGCCGCTCTGCCATTGATCACCCTTGGCGGTGCGTGCCAGCGGCAGGACCTGGCCGATGACTTTGTCCAGCCCCTGGCTGAAGACTTTGCGCAGGCGTGCACGCTCCAGAGGCTCTTCAAGACGCGAGTCTTCGGCGCTGACGTTCTGCGGCAAAGTGCCTTCGCGCCAGAGGTAATAGAAATTGTCTTCGTAGGCCGGGAACACAAACCGTGTGGGGATTTTCAGGCGTTCGGCGACACTCGCCAGAAAGCGTCCGGCCAACTCGCCATTGGCACCGTAGTCTTGCTGCTCATCGGCAATCAACGCGCTGTTGTGCCAGATCGGTACATCGTCGCGACGCCAGTAGCAGTTCAGCGACCAGCGCGGTAATTGCTCGCCGGGGTACCACTTGCCCTGACCGAAATGCACCAGGCCTTTGGGGGCATAGTGTTTGCGCATGCGCTGGAACAGTTCGGCGGACAGACGCCGCTTGTCTGGCCCAAGTGCCGCAGTGTTCCACTCGGCGCCGTCCGGATCGTCGATGGAAACAAACGTCGGTTCACCGCCCATGGTCAGACGTACGTCACCCTCCAGCAGGTCGGCATCGATCTGCCGCCCCAACGCCTGGATCGCCAGCCATTGGTCTTCGCTGTAGGGCTTCGTTACCCGTGGCGCTTCCCAAATCCGTTCCACGGACATCTCGTGGGTGAATTCGCACTCGCACGGTTCAACCAAGCCACTGATCGGTGCCGCAGAGCCCGGATCGGGGCTACAGGCCAACGGAATGTGCCCTTCACCGGCAAACAGCCCTGAGGTCGCGTCCAGGCCGATCCAGCCGGCACCGGGCAAATAGACCTCACACCAGGCGTGCAGGTCGGTAAAGTCCACGTCAGTGCCCGACGGGCCGTCGAGGCTTTTGACGTCGGCGGTCAGTTGAATCAGGTAGCCGGAGACGAAACGCGCCGCCAGACCGAGGTTGCGCAACAGCTGCACCAGCAACCACGCAGAGTCGCGGCAGGAACCGGAGGCATGTTCGAGGGTATGTTCGGGCGTTTGCACACCTGGTTCCATGCGGATCAGGTAGCCAATGTCTTCGCTCAGGCGCTGGTTGAGTGCGACGAGGAAATCCACACTGGGCAGTGGCGTGCGGTCGATGCCATCCAGGTACGCCTTGAATTTCGGCGTCAGGGGCAAGGTTTCCAGGTACGGCGCCAGTTCCTTGCGCTCATCCGCGGCGTAGGCGAACGGGATCTTTTCGGCGTAGGGCTCAAGGAAGAAGTCAAACGGATTGAAGACCGCCATCTCTGCCAGCAGATCGACTTCGATCCGCAGCTCATCGGTTTTTTCCGGGAACACCAATCGCGCCAGGTAATTGCCCTGGGGATCCTGCTGCCAGTTGATGAAGTGCTGTTCGGGCGACACTTTCAGCGCGTAGGACAGTATCCGCGTGCGACTGTGGGCAGCCGGGCGCAGGCGAACGATCTGCGGACCGAGCTCGACGGCGCGGTCGTAGCGGTAATGCGTGACGTGGTGCAATGCGACATGTATCGACACGGCGTGCCTCCTGCGAGCCTTAAGCGTATTGGAAAGCGCGCAAGACTTATGCCATCGCGCAGCGCTGGCGCTTTCTCCGGTTGCTGGAGGCAGTACAGCACCAAAATCGGGCGATGCGGGAATTTGGTTTGCATCGATTGCACGGATTTGTGGCGTTCAGCTGCATAGTCGCCACCAACACCGGCCTCTTCGCGGGCAAGCCCGCTCCCACAGTGTTCGAGGTTGTCTCCGGTTCTGTGTTCACAGCAGATCCCTGTGGGAGCGGGCTTGCCCGCGAAGAAGCCGGTTGCCCCAACACAGCTTCCGGCCCGTCGCCCCGGTTTTCCGTGGCGCACAACGCAAAACGCCAACCCGAAGGTTGGCGTTCTGTTCAGAGCTAGCGAGGTTTAGCGCGGCACTACCGGCTTGCGCGCAGGCTTCGGTCCTTTGCCTTTGGCCGCGTCCTTGCGATCCTTGGCCGCCTGCTGGTTGCGGGCGAACGCCGCTGCCTTGGCCTGTTCACGCTTGTCCCACGGGTTGCCGCCATCACTGGCGCGCGGTGGCAAGCCCGTGTGCTGGGTCAGGATCTTGGTGGTCTTTTCCCCTGCCACTTTATGGCTGCCGGCCGGTGTCGAGTTCTTGCGACGGGCGCTCTGGTAGCTGTCGGTCGCCGGCTGGTGCAGCGGGATCAACTGGTTCTTGCCCGGCCCGATCAGGTCGGCGCGGCCCATGCGGGTCAGCGCTTCACGCAGCATCGGCCAGCCTTTCGGATCGTGATAACGCAAGAACGCCTTGTGCAGACGACGCTGCTCTTCGCTCTTGACGATGGTCACGGCGTCACTCTTGTAAGTGACTTTGCGCAGCGGGTTCTTGCCCGAGTGGTACATCGCGGTGGCGGTGGCCATCGGCGACGGGTAGAACGCTTGCACCTGGTCGGCACGGAAGCCGTTGCCCTTGAGCCACAAGGCCAGGTTCATCATGTCTTCGTCGGTGGTGCCCGGGTGCGCGGCGATGAAGTACGGAATCAGGTACTGCTCTTTCCCGGCTTCCTTGGAGTACTTCTCGAACATGCGCTTGAACTTGTCATAGCTGCCGATGCCCGGTTTCATCATCTGGTTGAGCGGACCTTCCTCGGTATGTTCCGGGGCGATCTTCAGGTAACCACCAACGTGGTGGGTCACCAGCTCTTTGACGTACTCCGGCGACTCGACCGCGAGGTCGTAGCGCAGACCGGAAGCGATCAGGATCTTCTTCACACCCGGCAAGGCACGGGCGCTGCGGTACAGCTGGATCAGCGACGAGTGATCGGTGTTCAGGTTCGGGCAAATGCCCGGGAACACACACGAAGGCTTGCGGCACGCGGATTCGATTTCCGGGGTCTTGCAGGCGATACGGTACATGTTCGCGGTCGGGCCGCCGAGGTCGGAAATGACGCCGGTGAAGCCGGGGACCTTGTCGCGGATCTCTTCGATTTCGCGAATGATCGACTCTTCGGAACGGTTCTGGATGATCCGGCCTTCGTGCTCGGTGATCGAGCAGAAGGTACAGCCGCCGAAGCAGCCACGCATGATGTTCACCGAGAAGCGGATCATGTCGTAGGCAGGGATCTTTTCCTTGCCGTACGCCGGGTGCGGAATGCGCGCATAGGGCATGCCGAACACGTAGTCCATTTCTTCGGTGGTCATCGGAATTGGAGGCGGGTTGAACCAGACGTCGACTTCGCCGTGCTTCTGCACCAGCGCACGGGCGTTGCCCGGGTTGGTTTCCAGGTGAAGCACGCGGTTGGCGTGAGCATAAAGAACCGCGTCACCACGGACTTTCTCAACCGAAGGCAGACGAATCACGGTCTTGTCGCGAGTCATCTTCGGGCTCGCCAGAATCTGCACGACCTTGGCTTCGCTCGGGTCTTCTGCACTTGAAAAAGTCGCACCCTTTTCCTGCTCGATGGTGCACGCCGCAGTGTCCTGGGTGTTCACGTACGGGTTGATGATCTTGTCGATCTTGCCCGGACGGTCGATGCGCGTGGAATCGACTTCGTACCAGTCTTTCGGCGTGTCGCGACGAATGAACGCGGTACCGCGCACGTCGGTGATGTCTTCGATCTTGTGACCGTAGGACAGACGCTGGGCGACTTCGACGATCGCACGCTCGGCGTTGCCGTAGAGCAGGATGTCGGCGCAGGCGTCGATCAGGATCGAGTTGCGAACCCGGTCCTGCCAGTAATCGTAGTGGGCGATGCGGCGCAGGGAAGCTTCGATGCCACCGAGAACGATCGGCACGTTCTTGTAGGCTTCCTTGCAACGCTGGCTGTAAACCAGGCTCGCGCGATCCGGACGTTTGCCCGCCATGCCACCAGGAGTGTAGGCGTCATCTGAGCGGATTTTTTTGTCGGCGGTGTAGCGGTTGATCATCGAGTCCATGTTGCCGGCCGCGACGCCGAAGAACAGGTTCGGCTCGCCGAGCTTCATGAAGTCGTCTTTGGACTGCCAGTTTGGCTGGGCAATGATCCCGACGCGGAAGCCTTGCGACTCCAGCAGCCGGCCGATGATTGCCATGCCGAACGACGGATGGTCAACGTACGCATCACCGGTGACGATGATGATGTCGCATGAATCCCAGCCAAGCTGATCCATCTCCTCCCTGCTCATCGGCAGGAATGGCGCTGGACCGAAACATTCGGCCCAGTACTTGGGATAGTCAAATAACGGCTTGGCTGTTTGCATGACGATGACCGGTGTTGAGATGAAAAATCGCGGGCGCGGAATATAGCACAAAAAATAACCAATTCCGACAATAGCGGTCGGCTTTTACCATCAGGTCTGCCCCTGATATACATCACATTTCGCTGAGCACATGTCGCTACATAGATATTCTTCAAGAAAAAAACCCGCGAGTAGTCTGGCGCTTCAACTACCAGACTGGCTTATCCAGAGCCACGGAGCTCCCTTGAACGATTCGACTTTACTCACTACAGTCCCCGCACCTACCCCGCCGCCCCTATCTGCTCATGCAAGCTTCATCCAGAGCAAGCTGCCTGGCTGGCTAGTCGAGGGATCACCTGAACAGCGCAAAACGTTTCGCGCCTGCCTGCTCAAAAGCAATGCAGCCAGGCAGGCGTTGGCCCCCGTCTTCGAAGATCTGAAAAACCCCTTGAACTTTGCCCGAACATTGTTGAGCGAAAAGCTCACAGGACACCTGGGATCGCTGGACGCTGAAAAATCCACACTGCTACGCGAATGGAAGAACTCCCACCTCTTGGGGCTGATCAAAACACACCATAAAACCACCGAACAAACGCTTGTAGACGCCGCTCTGCAGAACTTCGAACCTTCCGAAGCCCTGAGCGGTGGTTTTGAAGCGGGATCGGCCATCTATTTGTCCGGGTACGACGAAAAGAAAAAAAGCGCTGTCAGCCCAGAGCACTTCGCCGGGGTTTGTCGCGAGCTGGACATCGGCATGCGGTACCAGAGACACATCAGCGAAATACTGGAACCTTCTGCGACTGCGGGAACAACCGCCACTCGCTCGGCAAACCAGATAAAAGCCCTGATCAGGAACGACGACCAAAATACCTTTGAGGCGGCGATCCACATCGCCCTGATGAAGAAATCCATCAGCACAGATCTTTACGCACTATTACTCGAACTGAGCCACGCCGGCAGCCACAAGGACTTGATCTGTTCACACCTGACCCTGGACGGCATAGCCCTTCCGGGCATCGTGGTACTTCGGGATAAATGGCCTCAGATTAAACACGTTCTTTACATCCCCGATGATCCCGATGACGCAATCAAACGATATGACTCGTATAACGCTCTTCAAACAGCCCTGGCAATTAAACTGGACACACCCTCCTACCGGAAATTCTTCAATCGCTTCATTCCGTTTGAGCGCCAGGGAACGCCGCTGACCACAGGCACTTTGTGGTCAGGCGCAAACCGCCGTAGTAATGCGTCTTTTGCCAAACCCTTGGTGCGCGTGGATATTGCCGGTGACGTCTATGAAACGGTCTTCAAGCAACGCATTGCCCACCTGAAAGCTGACGCACGTGTGCTGGCGGTCCCCACGGCAGATGCCAACACCGCCGGCAGCTTGAAAAAACGTCAGGAGCTCGAGGCAGCAGGGGAGTCGCTGTTATTTTTCGCCGCGTCCTTCATACCGATCATCGGTGAAGTGATGTTGGCGGTAACAGCCTTGCAGTTACTCAACTCGGTCTATCACGGCGTTGCCGCCTGGAGTCGTGGCGATACCGATGAAGCCCTGAATGATCTGCTGGATGTCGCAGACGCCGCGGCCCTGGGCATCATCACGGCCGGCGCAATAAAAACCACCGGGATCGCCACCAACCTGGTGAAAATCAGGTTGCGCGACAATAGCGAACGACTCTGGCACCCCGATCTGACGCCCTATCGGACGGCACTTCAACTCCCTGAAAATATCCACCCCAACGCTCAAGGGTTGTATAACCACAACGCAAAAACCTATGTAGCACTGGAAGACCATTTCTATGAAGTAAAGGTCGACATCGCCACCCGGCAGTGGGAACTGCAACACCCTTCTGACCCAAACGGGTATACCCCACAGATGTTACAAAACGATGCCGCCGGATGGCGCCATCTGCACGAGGACCCAAGCACTTGGGATGGATTGAAACTGATCAGGCGTCTTGGCACTGTCGCACGCAATATCCGCCAAGAAGCCGTTGAGCCCATTCTGCTGGTCAGCGGATTAGACAGATTGGCTCTCATTGAACTTCATCAGAGCACCCAACGTCCGCCGGCCCTGCTGACCGATGTATTGAAGCGCTTTGATTTGAGGCAGGAAATAAAAGATTTCAAGATAGAACGTAGCAAAGGCACTAAAACCGGCCCTTACTCACCGTTCATCTTGCTGCACCTGCTCACCACACTGAGCGGCTGGCCAACCACTCGACGCCTGACCGTCGTCGATGGGACTGAAACGCTCTTTGCTTTTGGTGACTCCGCCAATGCAACACTGCCCGAACTTAGATTGACCTACGCCCAATTCAGAAACGGTGAACTGACAGACGCTGTTGTCGAGAAGTTGAGAACTGAAGAGCTCAGTGAGCTGTTCAAAGGGCTGGCGCCATCCTCTGCCTCTAACGCAGAGCGCCTGGCGCAGTGTCTTGAGACCCACCTTGCGGCAACAAAAGACCTGCTGTTCCCCAAAACTTATGCGCTGACCGATCAACCGGAAAACCCGATAGAGCAACACATTCGCACGAAGTATCCAACGCTGCCAAAAAGTTATCTACAGCAGTTGACACTCAGCCTCAGCGCACTGGAAAAGCAGCAAATCGTGCGGGAAAAGCAGTTGTTGCCACTCATGGAAAAGGAAGCAGCCGAATATTCCAAAGAAGTTGAAACAGCACGTACTTATGAGGGGCTTTATCTTGATTCCGCCCGCCCTCTTGACACCGACCAACTCATCCTCATGAACTTCAGGTACTTGCCCAACTGGGCCGACTCGGTGCACATCGAAATGCGTGATGCAACCCTCAACGGCACATTGCTGAGCAGCGTCGGCAGTGACACAGCCGCTCATCGCAGAGTTCTGGTTCGAGAAGGCGCGCAGTACAGGGCTTACGATGCTGCGGGAAATCCGCTTAATGGACTGGCCGATCTCTACACCTCGATCAAAGCGGTCCTGCCTGAACCCGAGCGCTTTGCCGCGGCCAATAGTTGGTCTGACCGTGTAAAAACCGCGCTCAACAACGTCATAGAGCGTTTGCACAAACAACCTCTGGCTATTCGGGAAGCTGGTGCGTCATGGGCTACCGAGCCCGCAACCCCAGGCTTCCCCCTTGATACCCATTTTGCCCGGAAAGAAACACCGACGAACCTGTCGCTGCGCGCAGACGGCGTTTATGAACAGCGCCCCCTACAAGGTGGCACGTACATGTATTACGTGCTGGAAAACCGCCTGTACTATCAAGTGCAATACGCCAAACCGGGCTGGCAAGTCATTGATGCGCGCAGCCCCTATCGAGCGTACAAGCCCTACGTGCGGCAAAAGGCTGGAGGTGGTTGGGAGATCGATACCGATAGCGGGTTACCGGGCGGCACGCCGGGCGTTGGCTCGTCAAGACACCTCGATATCCCGGAGGAGGCAAGCGGCAGCTATCACAGCGCCACCGAGTACGTCATGCCTGTGCCATTCACTGCCGCCGAACGCGACCGCATGTCCAGCATCAGATCCTTTCAACAGACCTCCAACACACGCGGTAACTATGATCGTGCCAACAACGGCCGCTACCCCCTCAGGGACCTGAAAGGGCAACCGTTACGCATCAAAAAAATTCAGCGGCAGGCCAAATCTGCTGATGGCGGTACCCATTACGAGGCCGCGGCAATCAAACCTTACATTCAATGGGAGGGCTTCGAAGGCGTTGCCAACCTGTACGAAGA
>NZ_JBBWCB010000066.1:0-32251 GCF_039888995.1 Pseudomonas rossensis
GTCTTCGCGAGCAGGCTCGCTCCCACATTGATCTTCGGTGTGACATAGATCCAGTGTGCGAGCGAGCCTGCTCGCGAAGGCCGCGACTCGGTCCCGGGTCAGCCCTCAACCGCAGGAATATGCCCAAACATTTCCTGAACGAACTCAACCCGTTCCTGCACCGTCTCAACAACCCTGCGAGCCTTCAACTCTTCCAGCCGCGCTTCAACCGCATGGGTGCGCAACGTCAACCCGCAATCATTGGCAATCTGAATGTTCAACCCAGGCCGGGCATTGAGCTCAAGAATCAGCGGCCCTTTCTCCTGGTCCAGCACCATGTCGACACCGATATAACCCAACCCGCACAGCTCATAGCAGCCCGCGGCAAGTTTCATGAAACCGTCCCAGTAGGGCAGTTGCACGCCATCCACTGCGTTGGTGGTGTCCGGGTGTTTGGTGATGATGTTGTTCAGCCAGGTGCCGCGCAGGGTCAGGCCGGTGGCCAAGTCCACGCCCACGCCGATGGCGCCCTGGTGCAGGTTGGCTTTGCCGCCGGACTGGCGGGTGGGTAGCCGCAGCATGGCCATCACCGGATAGCCCATCAGCACGATGATCCGAATGTCCGGCACGCCTTCATAGCTGATGCTCTTGAAGATCTGGTCCGGGGTCACGCGGTACTCGATCAGCGCCCGATCCCGGTGACCGCCCAGGGAATAGAGGCCGGTCAGGATGCTGGAGATATGGTGCTCGATTTCCTCATGGCTGATGATCTTGCCGGACACCGTGCGATAGCGGCCCTCAAAACGGTCGGCAATCACAATGATGCCGTCACCGCCCGCGCCCTGGGCCGGTTTGATCACGAAGTCGTTGCGCCCGCCGATGATGTCGTTGAGGTTATCGATTTCTTTCTCGGTGGAAATCACGCCATACAGTTCCGGCACATGAATGCCGGCGGCGATGGCGCGTTCCTTGGTGATGATCTTGTCATCGACAATCGGGTACAGACTGCGCTTGTTGTACTTGAGCACGTAGTCCGCGTTACGCCGATTGATCCCCATGATGCCCCGGGCTTCCAGGGCCTTCCAGGTCTTCCAGAAGCCGAACATCAGGCGTCAGCCTTTTTCAGGAACGCCTTGAAGCGCACCAGTTCGGTCAGGCGGTAACCGCGATAGCGCCCCATCGCCAGCATGAAACCCACCAGGATCAACAGGATCGCCGGGAAGGTGAACACGAAGTAAACCAGTTCCGGAACGCTCATGATCAGGTGCGACAGCGATGCGGCGAACAGCGTACCGATCGCCACTTTCATGGCGTGGCCGGAACCACGTTCTTCCCAGGTAATCGACAGGCGTTCGATGGTCATGGTCAGAATCACCATCGGGAACAGCGCCACCGACAGCCCGCGTTCCAGGCCGAGTTTATGGCTGAGCAGGCTGATCGTCGCGATCAGCACCACCACGAAGGTCAGCACCACCGACAGCCTCGGCAGCATTTGCAGCTTCAAGTGTTCAAGGTAGGAGCGCAGCGAGAGGCCCAATGCCGTGATGATGGTAAACAGCACGATACCGAAGCCGAGCTGGGTTTCCCGGAACGCCAGGGCGATCAGCACCGGAGTAAAGGTGCCGAGGGTCTGAATGCCGATCAGGTTGCGCAGGATCAAAATCACCAGCACACCGATCGGGATCATCACCATGATCATGAAGGTCTGCTGGGTTTGCAGCGGCAGGCCGTACAGCGAGTATTCGAGGAAGTTGGCGTCGGTGTTTTCGTCGGTCAGCTTGGCCAGGCGAATGGCGTTCATTTCGCTGTTGTTCAGGCTGAAGGTCACGTTGGCCTTCTTGCCGCCATCGACGGTGATCAGGTTTTCGTCGCCGGTCCACCACAGCAGGCGGTCGGTCGGCAGGCCCTGTTCACCGGTTTCCGGGTTGAAGTACAGCCAATCGGTGCCGTTGAAACTGCGCAACCACAGTTCCGGCATTTGCGGTTGGTCGGCCACCAGACGAATGGTGTGGACCTTTTCCACCGGCACGTGCGCGATGGACAGCACCAATTCGACGATTTTCGCCTTGTGCCCGGGGGACGGATCGCCGCCCAGCAACAGCTTCACATTGTCGTCGTTGAGGTTATTGACACGCTTGATGGCTTCGCCGATGAAGGTTTCAACGTCAGCCGAGTGCTGGCGGATCGGTGCGAGCAGGGCTTCGGCGGCGATTTTTTCCGCGCCTTCGACGGCGATGCTGTCGCGGAAGGTCGGGCCTTTGATCTTGGATTTTTCACCGGTGTAGCGCTTGGTCAGTACCAGGCGGTAATAAAGGGTCTGATTGCCCTTGGCCCGACGTGCCGACCAAGTGACTTTGCGGTTGCCGTCGGCACGGTTCACGGCCACGCCGTAGTTATTGGAAATGAAGCTCTCGTTGAGGCTGACGTAATCGCGGCTCAGCGGCGGCACGAACATCTGGATCTTGACCGGGTCCTTGGTACTGGCGACGAACTCGACTTTGGCGTCGATGTTCCACAAGTCGTCGGTGGCGTCTTCGGTCACAGGGATGCCGAGCACGAAGATCTGATAGGCCGTGACTGAAATACCCAGCACCACCAGGATGGCGATCAGGAATTTCAGGTGAAGGGTAAGAGAGCGCATTGGAATTACTCTGCGGTATGAGCGTCGGTGGCGCAGGCGGGTTTGCCAGCAGCGTATTTAAGACTGGGGTCGACCAGCGCATCGAAGCGTTTCAGCGCTTCGGAGCCGATCAGGAGCGGGTATTGGAAAGCGCTACGGTCGGTCAAGTTCACTTCGATACTGCGTAAAGCCGAACCCATGCAGATGTTCAGCTCGATCACCGGACGGGCGGTGTACTTCTTGCCTTCTTCCGGGTCGTAGTCGCCGGCCCTGCGCTTGATCTTGCTGACGCGGGCCAGTGGCCGTTCGATTGGGTGCGAGTGCGCAGCGTCGATCGCCAGATAAAAGCGCACCCAGGACTCGCCATTGCGTTTGAAACGTTTGATGTCGCGGGCACTCAGGGACGCGGTTTTCGCCCCGGTGTCGAGTTTGGCGGCGACTTCCAGGTCAATGCCGTCCAGTGAAGCGTACTCGTTGAGGCCGTACACGGTCTTTTCCCCCGCCGCGGCGAAACCGGGCAGGCAAAGAAGATAAAGGAAGGTGGAGAAGGGCTTGAGTCTCATAAATCCTGGTGCGCAGCGGTCCGTACTTCGATTCAAGGCCCTGGCATCGCTGCGCAAGCTCCCTCGTATGCCTATCACCTGTTTATGACAAGCAGTGCAGATGTCACAAACAAATGCGGCCGGCATTCTAGCACGGTGGTTTTATGGCGCCAGCGCCGGGAGGCGGCTATAAACAGAGGGGCCGCATCGTTAAGGTGCAGTCGGTTATTAGACGATTGTCGACAGTACCTATTTATCCTTTGACTAAAAGGTCTGTATTCGCTAGTTTTTGCGGCATCAGCTTTCAAGGTGTCGACAATATGCTGGATCAACTCGATCCCCCGGTCATTGCCCAAGACGATTCAGAGACACTTTCCGAGAACGTCTTCCGGCGCATTCAGGCGGCCATCGTCAAGGGCGAGATCGCCCCGGGCAGCAAGATCTCCGAGCCGGAACTGGCGCGCACCTATGGCATCAGCCGCGGGCCGCTGCGTGAGGCGATCCACCGTCTGGAAGGCCAGCGCCTGCTGGTTCGCGTGCCGCACGTCGGGGCGCGGGTGGTTTCGTTGAGCCATGCCGAGCTGCTGGAACTCTACGAAATCCGCGAGTCCCTCGAAGGCATGGCCTGCCGTCTGGCGGCCGAGCGCATGACCCTCGAAGAAATCGACGAACTGCGCCGGGTCCTCGAAACCCATGAGCGCGATGCGGCGTTTCAGGCCGGTGTCGGCTACTACCAGCAGGAAGGCGATTTCGACTTCCATTACCGAATCATCCAAGGCAGCGGCAACCGCACCCTGACGCAGATGCTCTGCGGCGAGCTCTATCAACTGGTGCGCATGTACCGCATTCAGTTTTCCACCACGCCCAATCGCCCGCGTCAGGCCTTTGCCGAGCACCACCGAATTCTCGACGCCATCGCCGACCGTGACGGTGAGTTAGCCGAGTTGTTGATGCGCCGCCATATCGGCGCCTCCAAACGCAATATCGCTCGTCACTACCAGGACGGCGCTAACCCGACAGCCACTGAACGAGGTGAGTCATGAGTTCCAACAAGAGCACTCCAGGCCAGCGATTCCGCGATGCGGTCGCCAGCGAACATCCGCTGCAAGTGGTCGGCGCGATCAACGCCAATCACGCGCTGCTGGCCAAGCGCGCCGGTTTCAAGGCTATTTATCTGTCGGGTGGCGGGGTGGCTGCCGGCTCCCTCGGCGTGCCGGACCTGGGCATCACCGGCCTGGACGACGTGCTGACCGACGTGCGCCGGATCACTGACGTTTGCGACCTGCCGCTGTTGGTGGACGTGGACACCGGGTTCGGTTCCTCGGCGTTCAACGTCGCGCGTACCGTCAAGTCGATGATCAAGTTCGGCGCGGCGGCGATCCACATCGAAGACCAGGTCGGCGCCAAGCGCTGCGGTCACCGTCCTAATAAAGAGATCGTGTCCCTGCAGGAAATGGTCGACCGGATCAAAGCCGCCGTCGATGCCCGCACCGATGACAGCTTCGTGATCATGGCCCGCACCGATGCCCTGGCGGTGGAAGGTCTGGAATCTGCACTGGATCGCGCCGCGGCGTGCATCGAGGCTGGCGCCGACATGATTTTCCCGGAAGCCATCACCGAACTGGACATGTACAAGCTGTTCGCCAGCCGCGTGAAAGCGCCGATCCTGGCCAACATCACCGAATTCGGCGCGACGCCGCTGTACACCACCGAGCAACTCGCCGCCGCTGATGTGTCGCTGGTGCTGTACCCGCTGTCGGCCTTTCGCGCGATGAACAAAGCCGCAGAAAACGTCTACACCGCGATCCGCCGCGACGGCACGCAACAGAACGTCATCGACACCATGCAGACCCGCATGGAGCTTTACGATCGCATCGACTACCACACCTTCGAGCAGAAGCTCGATGCGTTGTTTGCCGCGAAGAAGTAATGACGAACGCACTTCTGTAGCAGCTGCCGAGCAGCGCGAGGCTGCGTTCGAGGCCGAAGGACTCGCCAAGCCGGGCGATCGCGTAAGCAGGTTTACGACTGCTGCGCAGCCGGACGCAGCCTCGCAGGCTCGACAGCTGCTACGAAAAGAATGTAACCGTGTAGAACTTGCCGATTCCCTAACAAATTCAAGATTGGAGACAGCAATGGCCGAAGCAAAAGTACTCAGTGGCGCCGGGCTCCGTGGCCAGGTTGCCGGGCAAACCGCACTGTCCACCGTGGGCCAGTCGGGCGCAGGCCTGACCTATCGTGGCTACGACGTTCGCGAACTGGCGGCTGACGCACAATTCGAAGAAGTGGCCTACCTGCTGCTTTACGGCGAACTGCCGACCAAAACACAACTCGCCGCTTACATCAGCAAACTGAGCAAGCTGCGCGACCTGCCGCAAGCGCTGAAAGAAGTGCTGGAACGCATCCCCGCCGACGCCCACCCGATGGACGTGATGCGCACCGGTTGCTCGTTCCTGGGCAACATCGAGCCGGAGAAAGACTTCAGCGAACAACACGACGTGACCGACCGCCTGCTGGCGGCATTCCCGGCGATCATGTGCTACTGGTATCGCTTCAGCCATGACGGCAAACGCATCAGCTGCGTGAGCGACGAACAATCCATCGGCGGCCACTTCCTGCACCTGCTGCACGACAAGAAGCCGAGCGAGTTGCACGTCAAAGTGATGAACGTTTCGCTGATCCTCTACGCGGAACACGAATTCAACGCCTCGACCTTCACCGCACGGGTGTGCGCCTCGACCCTGTCGGACATGTATTCCTGCGTCACGGCCGCCATTGGCTCGCTGCGTGGTCCGCTGCATGGCGGCGCCAACGAAGCGGCGATGGAAATGATCGAGCGCTTCAGCTCGCCGGAAGAGGCGATCAAAGGCACCCTCGGCATGCTCGAGCGCAAGGACAAGATCATGGGCTTCGGCCACGCGATCTATAAGGACAACGATCCGCGCAATGAGGTGATCAAGGGCTGGTCGAAAAAACTCGCTGACGAAGTGGGCGACACCGTGTTGTTCCCGGTTTCCGAAGCCATCGACAAGACCATGTGGGAACAGAAGAAGCTGTTCCCGAACGCCGACTTCTACCACGCGTCGACGTACCACTTCATGGGCATCCCGACCAAGTTGTTCACCCCGATTTTCGTCTGCTCGCGCCTGACCGGCTGGGCGGCGCATGTGTTCGAACAACGTGCCAACAACCGCATCATCCGCCCGAGCGCCGACTACGTCGGCGTCGAACAGCGCAAGTTCGTGCCAATCGAACAACGCTGAATGGTGAAGGCCTGCACAGGGATCTGAATTCAATGCAGATCCCTGTGGGAGCGAGCTTGCTCGCGATGACTGAGTCACATCCGACATTGATGTCGGCTGACCCACCGCTATCGCGAGCAAGCTCGCTCCCACAGTGGATTGTGTGAATTTCAGAGCTAGCGTCAGGCCCCACCTCTTGTAACCACCGTGACCGAGTCCTGACGATGAACACTGAATTCCGTAAACCGCTGCCCGGCAGCCATCTGGATTACTTCGACGTCCGCGCGGCTGTCGAAGCCATCCAGCCCGGCGCCTACGACACCCTGCCGTACACCTCCCGCGTGCTGGCGGAAAACCTGGTGCGTCGCTGCGACCCGGCCACGCTCACCGAATCCCTGAAGCAATTCATCGAGCGCAAACGCGACCTCGACTTCCCATGGTTCCCGGCCCGCGTGGTGTGCCACGACATTCTCGGCCAGACCGCGCTGGTCGACCTCGCCGGCCTGCGTGACGCCATTGCTCTGCAAGGTGGCGATCCGGCGCAAGTGAACCCGGTGGTGCCGACGCAATTGATCGTCGACCACTCCCTGGCCGTTGAACGCGGTGGTTTCGATCCGGAGGCGTTCGAGAAGAACCGCGCCATCGAAGACCGTCGCAACGAAGACCGTTTCCACTTCATCAACTGGACTAAAAAAGCGTTCAAGAACGTTGATGTGATTCCACCGGGTAACGGGATCATGCACCAGATCAACCTGGAGAAAATGTCTCCGGTGATCCAGGTGCGCGACGGCGTGGCGTTCCCCGACACTTGCGTCGGCACCGACAGCCACACTCCGCACGTCGATGCACTGGGCGTGATCGCCATCGGTGTCGGCGGTCTGGAAGCGGAAAGCGTGATGCTTGGTCGCGCGTCGTGGATGCGTCTGCCGGAAAGCGTCGGCGTTGAACTGACCGGCAAGCTGCAACCGGGCATCACCGCCACCGACATGGTGCTGGCGCTGACCGAGTTCCTGCGTCAGCAAAAAGTCGTCGGTGCGTGGCTGGAGTTCTTCGGCGAAGGCGCCTCCGCGTTGACTCTGGGCGATCGTGCGACCATCTCCAACATGGCCCCGGAATACGGCGCCACCGCAGCGATGTTCTACATCGACCAGCAGACCATCGACTACCTGAAACTCACCGGCCGCGAAGACGAGCAGGTGCAATTGGTCGAGAGCTACGCCAAGACCACGGGCCTGTGGGCTGACAGCCTGAAGGGTGCGCAATACGAGCGTGGGTTGACCTTTGACCTGTCCTCGGTAGTGCGCAACATGGCGGGTCCAAGCAACCCGCACGCCCGCGTCGCTACCTCAGACCTCGCCGCTCAAGGTATTTCCGGTCAGTGGGACGAAGTGCCCGGCCAGATGCCGGATGGCGCGGTCATTATTGCCGCCATCACCAGTTGCACCAACACCAGCAACCCGCGCAACGTCATCGCCGCCGGCCTGCTGGCGCGCAATGCCAACAAGCTCGGGTTGACCCGCAAGCCGTGGGTCAAATCGTCTCTGGCGCCGGGTTCGAAAACCGTGGCGCTGTACCTCGACGAGGCCGGCCTGACCACCGAACTGGAGCAACTCGGTTTCGGCATCGTCGCCTTCGCCTGCACTACGTGCAATGGCATGTCCGGCGCGCTGGACCCGGTGATTCAGCAAGAAATCATCGACCGCGACCTGTACGCCACTGCGGTGCTGTCCGGTAACCGCAACTTCGACGGCCGGATCCACCCGTACGCCAAGAACGCCTTCCTCGCTTCGCCGCCGTTGGTCGTGGCTTACGCCATCGCCGGCACCATCCGTTTCGATATCGAAAAAGATGTGCTCGGCCTGGACGCAAACGGCAAAGAGATCCGCCTGAAAGACATCTGGCCGAGCGACGAAGAAATCGACGCGGTGGTGAAAGCGTCGGTCAAGCCGGAGCAGTTCCGTCAGGTCTACATCCCGATGTTCGCCATCCACGAAGACACCGGTCCGAAAGTGACGCCGCTGTACGACTGGCGCGAGATGAGCACCTACATCCGCCGTCCGCCGTACTGGGAAGGCGCGCTGGCCGGGGCTCGTCCGCTCAAGGGCATGCGCCCGCTAGCGGTGCTGCCGGACAACATCACCACCGATCACCTGTCGCCTTCGAATGCGATCATGCTCGACAGCGCCGCCGGCGAATACCTGGCGAAAATGGGCTTGCCGGAAGAGGACTTCAACTCTTACGCAACGCACCGCGGTGACCACTTGACCGCGCAACGCGCCACCTTCGCCAACCCGAAACTGTTCAACGAAATGGTTCAGGAAAACGGCAAGGTCAAACAGGGTTCGCTGGCTCGCGTCGAGCCGGAAGGCCAGGTCATGCGCATGTGGGAAGCCATCGAAACCTACATGGAACGCAAGCAGCCGCTGATCATCATCGCCGGCGCCGACTACGGTCAGGGCTCGTCCCGCGACTGGGCGGCCAAAGGTGTGCGTCTGGCGGGTGTGGAAGCGATTGCAGCCGAAGGCTTCGAGCGCATTCACCGCACCAATCTGGTGGGCATGGGCGTGTTGCCGCTGGAATTCAAACCGGGCACCGACCGCAAGACCTTGGGCATCGATGGTAGCGAAACCTACGACGTGATCGGTGAGCGCACCCCGCGTGCCGAGCTGACGCTGGTGATCAACCGCAAGAACGGCGAACGCGTCGAAGTGCCGGTGACCTGCCGCCTCGACACTGCCGAAGAAGTGTCGATCTATGAGGCGGGCGGCGTGCTGCAACGCTTCGCTCAGGACTTCCTGGAATCGGCCGTCGCCGTTTAAAACGCAGAGCCACAGGGGATTTCGAATCCCCTGTTGGCCAATAGAGGAATGACATGGCTCACGTACCTCAAATCAAAATCCCCGCCACCTACATGCGTGGCGGCACCAGCAAAGGCGTGTTCTTCAGCCTGAAAGACCTGCCCGAAGCGGCACAGGTTCCAGGCCCGGCGCGCGATGCCTTGTTGCTGCGCGTGATCGGCAGCCCCGACCCGTATGACAAGCAAATCGACGGCATGGGCGGCGCGACCTCCAGCACCAGCAAAACCGTGATCCTGTCGAAAAGCATCAAGGCCGATCACGACGTCGATTACCTGTTCGGCCAGGTGTCCATCGACAAGCCTTTCGTCGACTGGAGCGGCAACTGCGGCAACCTGTCGGCGGCGGTCGGATCGTTTGCCATCAGCAATGGTCTGGTGGACGCCAGCCGCATACCGCACAACGGCGTTGCCGTGGTTCGCGTGTGGCAGGCCAACATCGGCAAGACCATCATCGCCCACGTGCCGATCACCAACGGTGAAGTGCAGGAAACCGGCGATTTCGAACTCGACGGCGTGACCTTTCCGGCCGCTGAAGTGCAGGTCGAATTCATGGACCCAGCGGCGGAAGAAGAGGGCGGCGGCGGTTCGATGTTCCCTACCGGCAACCTGGTGGATGACCTCGAAGTGCCCGGCGTCGGAACCTTCAAGGCGACCATGATCAATGCCGGTATTCCGACGATTTTCGTCAATGCCGAAGACATCGGTTACACCGGCACCGAGCTGCAAGGCGCGATCAACAGCGATCCGAAAGCGTTGCTGATGTTTGAAGCCATTCGGGCTTACGGCGCATTGCGCATGGGCCTGATCAAGGATCTGGACGAAGCGGCCAAGCGTCAGCACACGCCTAAGGTTGCCTTTGTGGCCAAGCCTGCGGACTACGTTGCTTCGAGTGGTAAAGCGATTGCGGCGGGTGATGTCGATCTGCTGGTGCGGGCGCTGTCCATGGGCAAGTTGCACCACGCGATGATGGGCACGGCGGCGGTGGCGATTGGTACGGCAGCGGCGATTTCCGGCACGCTGGTGAACCTCGCAGCGGGCGGTATCGAACGCAATGCCGTGCGCTTTGGGCATCCGTCCGGCACCTTGCGCGTGGGTGCTGAAGCCAGTCAGGTGAACGGTGAATGGACCGTGAACAAAGCCATCATGAGCCGCAGCGCGCGGGTGTTGATGGAAGGGTTTGTCCGTATTCCCGGCGATTCTTTCTAACCGACACATACCTTGTAGCTGCCGAAGGCTGCGATCTTTTGATCTTGCCTTTTAAAAGCAAAATCAAAAGATCGCAGCCTTCGGCAGCTCCTACATTTGATCCCGTTGCCAAAATTAGAAAGCAGTAACCGACTGAGTTAGATCCCTGAACCGAGGTCCCATCAACGAACCACTTCAAGAGTGAATCGAACATGAGCACCAACGTCGACCAGAACAACCGCCCCGACTACGACACGGTCCTGCAGGACATTGCCGACTACGTCCTCAACTTCAAGATCCAATCCGTCGAAGCCCTCGACACCGCCCGCAACTGCCTGATGGACACGTTGGGCTGTGGCCTGCTGGCCCTGCGCTTCCCCGAGTGCACCAAACACCTTGGCCCCATGGTGGAAGGCACCGTCGTCCCGTTCGGCGCGCGCGTCCCCGGCACCAGTTATCGCCTCGACCCGGTCAAGGCAGCGTGGGACATCGGCTGCATCGTTCGCTGGCTCGACTACAACGACACCTGGCTCGCGGCCGAGTGGGGCCATCCGTCCGATAACCTCGGCGGCATTCTCGCGGTGGCCGATCACTTGTCGCAAAAACGCCTCGCCAATGGCGATGCGCCGCTGACCGTTCGCGTGGTGCTCGAAGCGATGATCATGGCTCACGAAATACAGGGCGTGATCGCGCTGGAAAACTCCTTCAATCGCGTAGGCCTGGATCACGTCATTCTGGTGAAAGTCGCCTCGACCGCTGTCACCGCCAAGCTGATGGGCGCCAATCGCGAGCAGTTGTTGTCCGCGTTGTCCCATGCGTTCGCCGACGGTCAGGCGCTGCGCACTTACCGTCATGCGCCGAATGCCGGATCGCGTAAATCCTGGGCGGCCGGCGACGCGTCCAGCCGTGGCGTGCGTCTGGCGGACATCGCGATGCGCGGCGAAATGGGCATCCCCGGCGTACTGACCGCCAAACAATGGGGCTTCTACGACGTGCTGTTCAGCCACACCAACAACGAGCTGGCGCTCAAGCCTGAAGACAAACGCGCGTTCAGCTTCTCCCGGCCGTACGGCAGCTACGTGATGGAAAACGTGCTGTTCAAAATCAGCTTTCCTGCCGAATTCCACGCACAAACGGCCTGCGAAGCGGCCGTGACGTTACATCCGCAGGTCAGAAATCGCCTGCACGAAATCGACAAAATCGTCATCACCACCCACGAATCGGCGATCCGCATCATCTCCAAGGTCGGCCCTCTGGCCAACGCTGCGGACCGCGACCATTGCATCCAGTACATGACCGCCGTGCCGCTGGCGTTCGGCAATCTGGTGGCCGAGCAGTACGAGGACGACTTCCACGCGGCGCATCCGATCATCGACGTGCTGCGCGAAAAAATGGTCATCGTCGAAGACCCGCGCTACACCCGCGAATACCTGGAGGCTGACAAACGCTCCATCGCCAATGCAATACAGGTGTTCTTCAAGGATGGCTCCAGCACCGAGAACGTGTTGGTGGAATACCCGATCGGCCATCGCCGTCGCCGCACCGACGGCATTCCGCTGCTGGAAGACAAGTTCAAGGCCAACCTGGCGACGCGCTTCACCGCCCAGCGATGCGCCGAGATTTTTGCGTTGTGCAAGGACCCGGCGAAGCTTGAAGCAACACCGGTGAACCGGTTTGTCGACTTGTTCGTCATTTGATCGGATAAACGCCAATCCCCCGTAGGAGCTGCCGAAGGCTGCGATCTTTTGATCTTTTTTTTAAAAGCAGAATCA
Organism: Pseudomonas rossensis; assembly: GCF_039888995.1. Classification (NCBI taxonomy): domain Bacteria; kingdom Pseudomonadati; phylum Pseudomonadota; class Gammaproteobacteria; order Pseudomonadales; family Pseudomonadaceae; genus Pseudomonas; species Pseudomonas rossensis. The sequence goes on from NZ_JBBWCB010000066.1 coordinate 12,198, forward strand.
AAAGATCGCAGCCTTCGGCAGCTCCTACAGGGGCCGTGTCAGCCATTTTTCTATTGGCAATTTGGTGATCGCAAACCCCGTCAGCAAAATCGCCGAGTACATCATCAGTTCCTGGGATAAAGCTTGCCCCTCGTACCAGGCACCAATGACCACCGCGAACACCGGAAAAATGATGAACACAAACGACAGAATGATCGGGCTCAGTCGCTTGAGCAGCAGGAAGTAAACGATAAACCCGCCCACCGACGCCACCAGTCCCAGATAAAGCAGGGCGCTCCACGAACGCGCGGTGATGGCATCGAACACCGGTGCTTCGACACTCAATCCGGCGACAAGCAGCATCAGCCCGGCGATGCCAATGGGCAGCGTGTTGTAGGTGATGACGCTGATCGCCGTACCGTGTTTTTTCGTCACCACGTAACACAGCGCATGCATCACCGCGGCGCAGAGGATCGCCAACACCCCGAACAATTCAGCATGGTCCAGATGCAACCCCTGGCTGCGGATGATCATGAACAGGCTGCCGAAACCGATAGCGATGCCGAGCACTTGCGAGGGGTAGATTTTCTCCCGCAGAAACAGCGCGGAAAACAGCAGGATGAACACCGGCATGCAGCTGAACAGCAGCGCCGTCAGGCCGGACGAAACGTGCATCTCGCCGTAGTTCAGCAAGTAGTACGGCAGGCTGAAATACGTCAACGTGACGAAGACAAAGAACCAGCGGCTTTCCTTGGGAAACAGCAGCGGTTCACGACGGATCAGGGCGAAGCCGAGAAAGAGTGGGAAGGCGATGAGGAACCGCAGGCCGGCGGCGGTCAGCGGCGGGACGCTTTCAACGGCGATCTTGATCCCGAGCCAGGTGGTGCCCCAGCTCAGGCACACGATCAGGAACAGCACGCTGGTGACCAAGGCGGCGAGCCAGGGTTTTGCAGTACATGAAGGTGCACTGACGGCAATGGACATGAGCGAGCTCCTTTTGTGTTCGGAATTGACCTTCATCTGCAAAAGGTCTATCCCTGATTGAACCTGTTTCAAGCACGCTATTCGGGGCTGGAATGACTGTCAAAACAAGTATTGCCATGGTGTCAATCCTGCGCGACGGTCTGGCGAACGGTCTGGGGGTGAAATACAAGCGCCTTGCCGACGGGATCGAAAAAGGCGTCGCTGAAGGGCTGATCGAGCCCGGCTGCAAATTGCCGCCTCATCGGTTGTTGGCGGATAGCCTCGGCGTGACCATCGGCACCATCAGTCGCGCTTACGGTGAACTCGAACGTGTGGGATTGGTGGTCGCGCGGGTGGGCGACGGCACGTATGTACGTCAGCGCGGAATGGAACGACCGCGGGATGGTGGCTTTCGCAATGTCAGTGATGAGCCTCGGGCGTTTTTTGACATGAGCCGCAATCAACCGATTCCGGGGCAGGAAACGCTTTTTTTGAGTCAGAGCCTGCAAGCGTTGTCCCTTGATCCTGAGGCGTTGCAACACATCAGCGGCTACACCGCCGATGTCGGTTTGCCACGCTATCGTGCGGCGGGCGCGCACTGGCTCAGGCATAAAGAGTTTGTACCGAATGCCGAGCAGGTCGTTTGCGTGAACGGCGGTCAGCACGGTCTGTTGTGTGCCTTGATGGGGTTGCTCAAGGCGGGTGATACGTTGGTGACGGAGCACCTGACCTACCCGGGGTTGATCAGCGTCGCACGCCAGCTCGGGATAAAACTCATCGGCGTCGAGATGGATGATGAAGGACTGATGCCCGATGCCCTGGAGGAGGTTTGCCGCCACCATCGTGTGTCGGCGCTGTATTGCACACCGACGATCCAGAATCCTACGGCTGCCGTGATGTCCGTCGCACGGCGGGAGGCGATTGCAGAGGTCTGTCGGCAGCACAATCTGTTGATCTTTGAAGACGAAGCCCACGCGGTATTGGCTCAACAGCGACCGTTGCCCTTGAGCCATTTCGCCCCGGAGCGCTCGGTGCTGATCGGCAGTCTGAGCAAGGTGGTTTCGGCGGGTTTGCGAGTCGGTTACCTGCATGCGCCGCAACCGTTGATCGGTCGCTTGAGCGCAGCCGTACGCGGGACGTGCTGGATGGCCAGCCCGCTGTCGCTGGAGGTGGCGAGTCTGTGGATAGAAAACGGCATTGCCGAGCAGTTGCTGGGCCAGCAGATTGCCGAGATCGGTCGGCGCAAGGCGTTGGTGAGTGGTGTGCTGGAGGGTTTGGCGTACAAAACCCATTCCCATAGCCCGCACTTCTGGGTCGAGGTGCCAGAGCCGTGGCGGGCTTCGCAGATTTCTGAGGAGCTTAAGGAAAAAAATTATCTGGTGGCTACTGCCGAGATGTTTGCGGTCGGGCATGGGGCGGTGCCGCAGTTCATCAGGGCGAGTGTTTGTAATTCGGCGGGGGATGATCGGTTGTTGCTGGGTGGGTTTGACGCATTGGCGGCAGCATTGGCAGAGACCGTGTAATCGTTCTTCGCGAGCAAGCTCGCTCCCACATTTGATCTTCAGTGAACACAGAGGTTGTGTTCGACATTGATCCCCCTGTGGGAGCGAGCTTGCTCGCGATAGCGGTGTTGCTGTCGCCGAAAACCTACTTAAAGCGCCGCTCCACACCTTTCTCCACCAAAATCTTCGCGGAAATTTCTTCAACGGAGAAGTGCGTGGAATTGATGTGCGGAATGTTCTCGCGACGGAACAGATTCTCCACCTCGCGCACTTCGAATTCGCACTGGGCGTAGCTTGAATAGCGGCTGTTGGGCTTGCGCTCGTTGCGGATCGCGGTGAGGCGGTCCGGGTCGATGGTCAGGCCGAACAGTTTGTGCTGGTGGGCACGCAGGGTGCCTGGCAGTTGCAGGCGTTCCATGTCGTCTTCGGTCAGCGGGTAGTTGGCCGCACGGATGCCGAATTGCATGGCCATGTACAGGCACGTCGGCGTCTTACCACAACGCGACACGCCCACTAGGATCAGGTCCGCCTTGTCGTAATAATGCGTGCGCGCACCGTCGTCGTTGTCGAGGGCGAAGTTCACCGCCTCGATCCGCTCCATGTAATTGGAGTTGCTGCCAATCGAGTGGGACTTGCCGACGGTGTAGGAAGAATGCTCGGTCAATTCCTGTTCGAGAGGCGCCAGGAAGGTCGAGAAAATGTCGATCATGAAACCATTGGACGTTGCGAGGATCTCACGGATGTCCTGATTGACAATGGTGTCGAAGATGATCGGCCGAAAGCCGTCGGTTTCGGCGGCTTTGTTGATTTGTTGTACCATGGCCCGCGCTTTATCCACGTTGTCGATGTATGGCCGCGTGAATTTGCTGAAGGTAATGTTTTCGAACTGCGCCAGGAGGCTTTGGCCGAGGGTCTCGGCTGTGATGCCGGTGCCGTCGGAAATAAAGAAAGCAGATCGTTTCATTTGCACCTTGGGCCTTAAGTGAGTGTCCTGTATCACAAGTGCGTACCTTTTGGCGGCGCCTGTTGTCGCCATACTACGTTGCCGCTCCTCGCCATAGCCAGCTATGACTTTTCACGGCGCCTTGTCTGGCAACAACAGTCACTCGCCAAAAAGGCACGCACTTGCGACACAGGACACTTGTGACGAATCTTGGATATAGTAGGCGCGATTTGCCGGCCGCCAGTGGCCCGCATTCTCACTTATTTTCCAGGTCCAGGCCATACAGCTGGCAAACGCTCCTTAGAGCAGCCAGCTTCTGAGCTTTTCCAACACAGTTAGTGGAGAGATCACCTTGGTAGAGTACGTAGTTTCCCTCGATAAGCTCGGCGTCCATGATGTAGAGCACGTAGGGGGCAAGAACGCATCCCTGGGCGAGATGATCAGTAACCTTGCAGGTGCCGGTGTATCGGTGCCCGGTGGCTTCGCCACGACAGCTCAGGCTTATCGTGATTTTCTCGAGCTGAGCGGCCTGAACGATCAGATCCACGCCGCCCTCGACGCCCTGGACGTCGACGATGTCAACGCCCTGGCCAAGACCGGCGCCCAGATCCGTCAATGGATCATGGAAGCCGAATTCCCCGAGAAGCTCAACGCCGAGATCCGCACCGCGTTCGCCACGCTGTCGGCCGGCAACCCTGACATGGCCGTTGCCGTGCGCTCTTCCGCTACCGCCGAAGACCTGCCGGACGCTTCCTTTGCCGGTCAGCAGGAAACCTTCCTGAACATCCGTGGTGTCGAAAACGTTATTCGCGCCGCCAAAGAGGTGTTCGCTTCCCTGTTTAACGACCGCGCGATTTCCTACCGCGTCCATCAGGGCTTCGACCACAAGCTGGTAGCCCTGTCGGCTGGCGTGCAGCGCATGGTCCGCTCCGAAACCGGCACCGCCGGCGTGATGTTCACCCTCGATACCGAATCGGGCTTCCGTGACGTGGTGTTCATCACCGGCGCCTACGGCCTGGGTGAAACCGTCGTACAAGGCGCGGTGAACCCGGATGAGTTCTACGTCCACAAAGGCACGCTGGCAGCCGGTCGTCCGGCCATCCTGCGTCGCAACCTGGGTAGCAAAGCCATCAAGATGATCTACGGCGAAGTCGCCACGGCCGGTAAGTCGGTCAAGACCATCGACGTCGACAAGGCTGACCGCGCACGTTTCTGCCTGAGCGACGCCGAAGTCAGCGAACTGGCCAAACAAGCGATGATCATCGAGAAGCACTACAAGTGCCCGATGGACATCGAATGGGCCAAAGACGGCGACGACGGCAAGCTCTACATCGTTCAGGCCCGTCCTGAAACCGTGAAGAGCCGCACCTCGGCCAATGTCATGGAACGCTACCTGTTGAAAGAAACCGGCACCGTGCTGGTTGAAGGTCGCGCCATCGGCCAGCGCATCGGCGCGGGCAAGGTTCGCATCATCAAGGACGTGTCCGAGATGGACAAAGTCCAGCCCGGCGACGTACTGGTCTCCGACATGACCGACCCGGACTGGGAACCGGTCATGAAGCGCGCCAGCGCCATTGTCACCAACCGTGGCGGCCGTACTTGCCACGCGGCGATCATCGCTCGCGAGCTGGGCATCCCGGCCGTGGTCGGTTGCGGCAACGCCACCCAGCTGTTGAAAGACGGCCAGGGCGTGACCGTTTCCTGCGCTGAAGGTGACACCGGTTACATCTTCGAAGGCGAGTTGGGCTTCGACATCAAGAAAAACTCCGTGGACGCCATGCCTGATCTGCCGTTCAAGATCATGATGAACGTCGGCAACCCGGATCGCGCCTTCGATTTCGCACAGCTGCCGAACGCCGGTGTGGGCCTGGCCCGTCTGGAGTTCATCATCAACCGCATGATCGGTGTTCACCCCAAAGCGCTGTTGAACTACGACGGTCTGCCGCAGGACATCAAGGACAGCGTCGACAAGCGCATCGCCGGTTACGACGATCCGGTCGGCTTCTATGTCGACAAACTGGTTGAAGGCATCAGCACCCTGGCCGCTGCGTTCACCCCGAAAAAGGTCATCGTGCGTCTGTCGGACTTCAAGTCCAACGAATACGCCAACCTGATCGGCGGCAAGCTCTACGAGCCGGAAGAAGAAAACCCGATGCTGGGCTTTCGCGGTGCTTCGCGTTACATCAGCGAAGCGTTCCGTGACTGCTTCGAGCTCGAGTGCCGCGCCCTCAAGCGTGTGCGCAACGAGATGGGCCTGACCAACGTTGAAATCATGGTGCCGTTCGTCCGTACACTGGGTGAAGCTAGCCAAGTGATCGATCTGTTGGCCGAAAATGGCCTGGCCCGCGGCGAGAATGGTCTGCGCATCATCATGATGTGCGAGCTGCCGTCCAACGCGATCCTGGCCGAAGAGTTCCTCGAATTCTTCGACGGCTTCTCCATCGGTTCCAACGACCTGACCCAGTTGACCCTGGGCCTGGACCGTGACTCCGGGATCATCGCGCACCTGTTCGACGAGCGTAATCCGGCGGTCAAGAAGCTGCTGGCCAACGCGATTCAGGCCTGCAACAAGGCTGGCAAGTACATCGGTATTTGCGGTCAGGGTCCTTCGGACCACCCTGATCTGGCCAAATGGCTGATGGAGCAGGGCATCGAAAGCGTTTCGTTGAACCCCGATTCCGTACTGGAAACCTGGTTCTTCCTGGCTGAAGGTCAAGCTTCGGCTTGATGTGAATGAAGCCTCGGTCAAGTGGCCGAGGCTTTAAGAATCAAGTAGGGCGGGCTCCTTTGTATGCCGCCCTTTTTTGTGCAAGAGCATTATGCAAAGCAGCAGCAACCTATTTCCTGTCGCCCTGATCAGCGCCGAGCGGCGCGGCGATCTGAGCGAAGACGTCTATCGTCTGAAACCCGGCAACAGCCCTGACGGCACCGTCGAACTGGCTGTGACGCGCCTGGGCATGGCGGATGGCTCAGACGCGCGTGGCGTTCCGGTTATTTTGCTTCACGGCAGCTTTTCCAATCGCCGGTTCTGGTTTTCCCCGAAGGGGCTTGGACTGGGCGCCTATCTGACGCGTCTGGGATTCGATGTATGGATTCCCGAAATGCGCGGCCATGGCCTGTCCCAGCGTAACCAGAACTACCGCAAGAACCGCGTTGCCGACTACGCCCGTTACGATTTGCCGGCCATTGGCGCGTTCGTGCGCGAGCAGAGCGGCCAGATCCCGCACTGGATCGGTCACTCGCTGGGCGGGATTACCTTGGCGGCGGCATTGGGTGGTGAGTACATCGGCGAGCCGGTGGTGGCTTCCGCGGCGTTTTTCGGTACGCAAGTGAGTCGCACCTACTGGCCATTGAAGATTCCGCCGGTGGAGTGGAGCGGGCGCTTCATTCTCAAACGCTTTGCCCAGCTGTCCGGTTCCCGGCTTAAGCGCGGCCCGGAGGACGAGCCCATTGGCCTGGCCCTGGAAAGCATGCGCTGGTATGGCCTGTTCGGGCGCTTTGGCGATGCCGACAAGGATTGGTGGGCCGGATTGGCCGACGTTCAGTTACCGGTATTGGCCGTGAGTGCCGCAGGTGACCATCAGGACCCGACCTGGGCTTGTCGCAAGCTGTTCGATCAGGTGGGTTCCGAGCATAAGCAATTTATCAACCTGGGTCGCGAGCAGGGCTTTGGCGATAATTTCGGTCATGTGGAGATGCTCGTCAGCAAAGCCGCCCAGACTGAAGTCTGGCCGCTGGTGGCGCGCTGGTTGGCAGATCAGCAGACGCCATTGCTGGGTGAAAAACCGGATCTGGCCACGGCGGTCTGAGCCTGATGCTCTAACATGGGCATTTCGCTCTGTTCGGCTTGCGGCTAAGATATGACGCATTGAGCTGTTCTGGTCACGTTTCGACACCCTCGATTGTCTTCCTCTTTACAGGAGTTTCTCGATGAATCATTACCTCACGCCTGACCTGTGCGACGCCTACCCGGAGCTGGTGCAGGTGCTGGAACCGATGTTCAGCAATTTCGGTGGCCGTGATTCTTTCGGCGGCGAAATCGTGACCATCAAATGCTTCGAAGACAACTCGCTGGTCAAGGAACAAGCCGAGCTCAAGGGCAATGGCAAGGTGTTGGTGGTCGACGGTGGTGGTTCCCTGCGTCGTGCGCTGCTGGGCGACCTGATCGCCGAGAAAGCCGCGAAAAACGGTTGGGAAGGGCTGGTGATCTACGGTTGCATCCGTGACGTCGACGTCATTGCGCAAACCGACCTGGGGGTTCAGGCCCTTGCCAGCCACCCGATGAAAACCGACAAACGCGGCATCGGCGATCTCAACGTAGCCGTAACCTTTGCTGGCGTGACCTTCCATCCAGGTCACTACATCTATGCGGACAACAACGGCGTGATCATCTCGCCAAGTCCGCTTGCGATGCCTGAATAAAGCACCGCTGACTTTTTGTTTCAAGAATAGGGATGAGGATGTTCGAGGAAGAAAACGCGCAGTGGGGGCTGGTGCATGCTCTGGTGCTGGACGGTAAAGGCGGTGCGCGTTCGATAGCCCGGACTGAACTCGATGGCTTGCAGCTGCAGGCCCATGAAAGCCTGTGGCTGCATTGGGATCGCAGTCACCCGCAAACCCGGACCTGGTTGCGAAAATCCAGCGGTCTGAGCGAATTCAGCTGTGATCTGTTGCTTGAAGAAAACACCCGACCGCGTCTTTTACAGCTTTCGGACAGCGAACTGCTGCTATTTTTGCGTGGGGTCAACCTGAATCCGGGCGCCGAGCCGGAAGACATGGTTTCGGTGCGGATTTTTGGGTCAGCCCAGCGGGTTATTTCTCTGCGTTTGCGTCCGTTGCGCGCCACCGATGAGTTGCTGGTGCAGCTCGCCGAAGGCAAAGGACCGAAAACGGCGTCAGAACTCATCCTTTATATGGCGCAATACCTCACCAACAAGGTGCAGGATCTGGTCAGTTGCCTCTCGGAAGTAGTCGATGAGGAAGAAGAAAAGCTGGATGCCGACGAACGGTATACACCCGAGCACGGCGCCGTTTTGCAGATCCGTCGCAGGGCCGCTGCGCTGAAACGTTTTCTTGCGCCGCAGCGGGAAATATTCGGACAGCTGACACGGATAAAACTGCCTTGGTTCGTCGAAGACGACGGTGATTACTGGAACGAATTGAACAACAGCCTGACCCGGCATCTCGAAGAGCTGGAATTGACCCGGGAGCGGGTGGGGTTGGTCCTCGAGGCCGAAGATAGACGTTTGAGCGTGCGAATGAACCGCACGATGTACCGCTTCGGGATCATCACCGGGATCTTTTTGCCGATGAGTTTTCTGGCGGGTCTTTTAGGCATCAATGTCGGCGGGATTCCGTTCTCTGCAAGCCCCTATGGCTTCCTGATCGCGTGCCTGATGATGGTCTCGGTGGCGTTGGGGCAGTGGTGGTTATTCCGACGTTTGCGCTGGGTCTGAGGGTGAGCCATGTGACCCGAGCAAATTTGACCGCGTCTTTCACAGACATCACGAGAGGTGCGTATGCACGATCCGTTTGAACAGTCTTTGCGTGACATGCTCAAGGCATCACCGTCCACCCGGGACGATGATGCGTGCCTTGGGCGTGTACTGAAAACCGCCAACCGCCAGGTCGGCGCCGGTGATCTGTTCAGCCTGCTGGGCCGCTGGCTGCCCGCGCTGATGATCGCCCTGAATAACGGATCGGCCCATGTCGCTCCGGTTTCCCGCCACCGTAAACCTACCGTTCGCACTGCTGATAAGGCTGATTGAATATGGAACTTGATCTCTGGACTCAGAGCCTCGTCACTGCAATGACTGCGTTATGGACCAAGGTTGCAAATTTCATCCCGAACCTGTTCGGCGCACTGGTTGTGCTGCTGTTGGGTTTCGTCGTTGCGAAACTTTTGGACACTTTGTTGTCCAAGTTGCTCGCCAAGCTGGGGCTCGATCGCCTGATGGGCGGCACCGGACTGACCAAATTGCTGTCCCGGGCCGGCCTTCAAGTGCCGATCTCTACCTTGATCGGCAAGATTGTCTATTGGTTCGTTCTGCTGATTTTTCTGGTTTCTGCCGCAGAATCCCTTGGACTTGAGCGAGTTTCGGCTACGCTTGACATGCTTGCGCTGTATTTGCCGAAAGTATTCGGCGCTGCGCTGGTGCTGCTGGTGGGTGTATTGCTCGCGCAACTGGCCAATGGGCTGGTGCGGGGTGCGGCAGAGGGCGTAGGGCTGGATTACGCTGCGGGCCTGGGGAGAATTGCCCAGGGCCTGGTGATTATCATCAGTATTTCGGTCGCAATCAGCCAGTTGGAGGTCAAGACTGACCTGCTCAACCACGTGATTGTGATCGTATTGATTACCGTTGGTCTGGCGGTTGCGCTGGCCATGGGGTTGGGAAGCCGGGAAATTGCCGGTCAGATTCTTGCGGGAATCTATGTGCGTGAGTTGTATCAGGTTGGGCAACAAGTGCGTGTTGGCGAGGTCGAAGGTCAGATCGAAGAGATCGGCACGGTTAAAACCACATTGCTGACCGATGAGGGTGAGCTAGTCTCTCTCTCCAATCGGATCCTCCTGGAACAGCATGTGAGTAGCCGCTAACCCGGCAAACCCTGCTAATGTATGCCGCCGCAAAAATGCCCTGAAAAGGGTTGCGGCGGACATTGACCTGACTGTCGGCCCGACTTGTTTTGAATAAAGCTCAATCGCTGTCCACGCGCTACGACCCCCGCGAGCTCTCTGATGAGGAGTTGGTCGCGCGCTCGCATACCGAGCTGTTTCACGTAACGCGCGCCTATGAAGAACTGATGCGGCGTTACCAGCGAACATTATTTAACGTCTGTGCACGGTATCTTGGGAACGATCGTGACGCAGACGATGTCTGTCAGGAAGTGATGTTGAAGGTGCTGTATGGCCTGAAGAACTTCGAGGGCAAATCGAAGTTCAAGACATGGCTATATAGCATCACGTACAACGAGTGCATCACGCAGTATCGGAAAGAACGGCGAAAGCGTCGCTTGATGGATGCTTTGAGTCTGGACCCCCTAGAGGAAGCGTCTGAAGAAAAGGCGCCGAAACCCGAGGACAAGGGTGGACTCGATCGCTGGTTAGTGTATGTGAACCCGATTGACCGTGAAATTCTGGTGCTACGATTTGTCGCAGAGCTGGAATTTCAAGAGATCGCGGATATCATGCATATGGGTTTGAGTGCGACAAAAATGCGTTACAAACGTGCTCTAGATAAATTGCGTGAGAAATTTGCAGGCATTGCTGAAACTTAGTTCGGCGCAAATATCTCTTACGTGTAGGCAAGTTCTGATAGACTTGCCGCCGAGTTGTCCCCCGGTTTGCGGGACTGCTTCACAATCACCAGATGGGGATTTAACGGATGAAACTGAAAAACACCTTGGGCTTGGCCATTGGTTCTTTGATTGCCGCCACTTCGTTCGGCGCTCTGGCACAAGGCCAAGGCGCAGTTGAAATCGAAGGCTTCGCCAAGAAAGAACAATTCGACAGCGCTCGTAACTTCAAGAACAACGGCAACCTGTTCGGTGGTTCGGTTGGTTACTTCTTGACCGACGACGTTGAACTGCGTCTGGGCTACGACGAAGTGCACAACGTGCGTTCCGACGACGGTCGTAACATCAAGGGCGCTAACACCGCTCTGGACGCTCTGTACCACTTCAACAACCCGGGCGACATGCTGCGTCCGTACGTATCGGCTGGCTTCTCCGATCAAAGCATCGGTCAGAACGGCTCCGGCGGTCGTAACCGTTCCACCTTCGCCAACGTTGGCGGCGGTGCCAAGCTGTACTTCACCGAGAACTTCTACGCCCGTGCTGGCGTTGAAGCTCAATACAACATCGACCAGGGCGACACCGAGTGGGCTCCAAGCGTCGGTATCGGTGTGAACTTCGGTGGCGGCTCCAAGCCTGCTGCTGCTCCAGTTCCAGCACCAGCTGAAGTCTGCTCCGACAGTGACAACGATGGCGTTTGCGACAACGTTGACAAGTGCCCGGACACCCCAGCCAACGTAACTGTTGACGCTGATGGCTGCCCAGCAGTTGCTGAAGTTGTTCGTGTTGAGCTGGACGTGAAATTCGACTTCGACAAGTCGGTAGTCAAGCCTAACAGCTACGGCGACATCAAAAACCTCGCTGACTTCATGAAGCAGTACCCATCCACCAGCACTACTGTTGAAGGTCACACTGACTCCGTCGGTCCTGACGCTTACAACCAGAAACTGTCCGAGCGTCGTGCAAACGCCGTTAAGCAAGTTCTGACCAACCAGTACGGTGTTGAATCGTCCCGCGTTCAGTCTGTTGGCTACGGCGAATCCCGCCCAGTTGCTGACAACAAAACTGACGCTGGTCGCGCTGTAAACCGTCGCGTAGAAGCGCAGGTTGAAGCTAACGCTAAGTAATTAGCGCGCAGCTCTGAAAAGCCCGGCTTAGGCCGGGCTTTTCTTTGTCTGCGATTTGGGTTTCAGATTGGGGTTTGCGTCGCTTTTAAAAGATCGCAGCCTGCGGCAGCTCCAGGTTGAACGCAGAAGCTGTGTAGGAGCTGCCGAAGGCTGCGATCTTCTGACTTTCTTCGCAGGCCGCGACCGCACCGATCACCAGGATCGCCGGGCTTTTGAGCTCGAAGCTGCAGGCGTCTTCTTCCATCGCCGTCAGGTCGCTCCGACATTCCCGTTGGCATGGCAGGGAAGCGTTTTCAATCATTGCCACCGGTGTATCCGCCGCCATTCCTCCGGCGAGCAACTGCTCACGAATCTCGCTCAATTTTGCGACACCCATATACACCACCAGCGTCGTGCCACCTTGGGCCAGGGCTTGCCAGTTCAGACTGCTGCCATCCTGAGTGTGGGCGGTGACCAGCGTCACGCCGCGCGCAACGCCCCGCAGAGTCAACGGAATATCGCATTGCGTTGCGCCGGCAAGCCCGGCAGTGATGCCGTTGACCAGTTCGACTTCGACCCCATGTTCACGCAGCCACTGCGCCTCTTCGCCGCCCCGGCCAAAAATGCACGGGTCGCCACCCTTGAGCCGCACCACGCATTTACCGTGGCGGGAGTAACGCAGCATCAGGCGATGAATGAATGCCTGAGGTGTGGAACGACAGCCGCCGCGCTTGCCCACGGGAATGATCCGCGCCTGCGGGCAATGCTCCAGCACCGCGTCGTTGACCAGGTCATCGATCAGCACCACATCCGCTTCGCTCAACGCCCGCACGGCCTTGAGGGTCAACAATTCCGGATCGCCAGGACCCGCACCCACCAGCCAGACTTTTGCGCTCATAGTGTTTTCCTCACGAGGTGACGGCGACCGGCTGCGCAGTGGCGGCCAGCAAACGCTTGATTTCCGGGACGCAGGAGCCGCATTGCGTGCCGCAGCCCAATTCTTGTTTCAAACCCTGCAGGTCCATGCCGCGGCTAATGCCGGCGCAGACCGCGCTTTGACTGACGTTTTTGCAGTTGCACAGGGTTTTGTTACCGGCGGTCGGCGTATTGGCGTTGCCCGGTGGGGCGCTCAGCGGTGCCAGCAACCAGCGCCTCAATTGTTCGTCGGCGCGACCTTCCAGCCACAGGCTTTGCAGCCAGTGTCGGGCAAGGGTTTCACCGGCCAGGCGAATCGCGGTGATCCGGCCATTTTCGATCCGAACCCTTTTACCGATGGAGCGCCGTGGGTCGTCGTAAGCCAAAACCGGGCCATCGTTGAGTCCCAGGCATTGATCGATATCACGCAGCAGTTGCGGATCGGGCGCGACGGAGCTGGCAGCGCGTATCAGTAGCGCGGGGCGTTCACGGCCAGTCAGGCTGAGGCTGACGTAGGAAAACGCCTCGCAGAGCGGTCGTAGCGTCTCAAAGTGCTGTTGAACATCGCCCTCGATCAGGGCGAACAGGTTCCACGGCAGTTGCACCGGTTCCAGGCGCACGCCGCTGTGTTTGAGTTCGGGCTGTTTGGATAGCGGGTCGAAGGCGGGAAGAGTGAGGGTATTTACGCCGCCCTTGAGGAAGCGATCACCCCAATGCATCGGTAGAAAGGCCTGGCCGGGTCGCACGCTATCGTCAGCGCCGACGGCGACAATCACTGCGCCACGGCGACTTTTCAGGCTGACCAGGTCGCCCGATTGCAGCCGATGCCGGCGCAGTTCATCCGGGTGCAAACTCAACACAGCTTCGCTGACATGACCGAATAGCTGCGCGGCGGTGCCGGTGCGGCTCATGCCATGCCATTGATCCCGCAGGCGGCCGGTGATCAAGGTCAGCGGGAAGCGCGCGTCGCGTTGTTCCTTGGCGGCGCGATACGGGTCGGCCACGAATTGCGCACGTCCACTGGCAGTCGGGAAAACTCCGTCCAGATACAGTCGAGCTGTGCCTTCGCTGGCGCCAGTGGGGAAGGGCCATTGCTGCGGACCGAGGCGGTCGATCAGTTCATGACTGATGCCGGACAAGTCCAGATCACGCCCGCGGGTCAATTGCTTGTACTCGTCGAAGACCTGCGCCGGTTTTTCAAAGGCAAACAGGCTGGTTTGCCCAGGACGCAGATATTTTTCCAGGCGCTGTGCGAAATCCACCGTGATCGACCAGTCAGAGCGTGCTTCACCGGGCGCGACGATGGCTCGGCGAACGTGGGAAATGCGACGTTCAGAGTTGGTCATCGTGCCGTCCTTTTCGCCCCAACTGGCGGCGGGCAGCAACAGGTCGGCAAACGCGGCGGTTTCGGTGGTGCGGAAGGCCTCCTGCAACACCACGAACGGGCAGGCTTGCAGTGCCGCGCGCACGGCGGTTTGATCCGGCATTGATTGCGCAGGGTTGGTGCAGGCGATCCACAGCGCCTTGATCTTGCCGCTGCGCACCTGATCGAACAGTTCAATGGCGGTAAGCCCGGTGTTTTCGGGGAGTTGTTCAACGCCCCAATAGGCTGCCACTTCCGCGCGATGTTCGGCATTGGCAGCCTCGCGATGGCCTGGCAACAGGTTCGACAAGCTGCCGGTTTCGCGGCCACCCATGGCATTCGGCTGACCGGTCAGCGAGAAAGGTCCTGCGCCGGGGCGGCCGATTTGCCCGGTAGCCAGGTGCAGGTTGATCAGTGCGCTGTTTTTCGCGCTGCCGGCGGTGGACTGGTTCAAGCCCATGCACCAAAGCGACAGGAAGCTCGGTGAAGTGCCAATCCATTCGGCGCATTGCTGCAGTTGCTCGACGCTGATCCCGCAGAGCTGAGAAACCATCTGCGGCGTGTAGTCGCGCACCAGGTTTTTCAGTTCGGCCAAGCCTTCGGTGTGGGCCTTGATGAAGTCGCGATCGACCCAGTCTTCCCACAGCAGCAGGTGCAAAATCCCATGGAATAAGGCGACATCGGTGCCTGGCAGAATCGCCAGGTGCAGGTCAGCCAGATCGCAGGTGTCGGTACGACGCGGGTCGATGACGATGACTTTCATCTGCGGCCGGCGGGATTTCGCTTCCTCCAGGCGACGGAAAAGTATCGGGTGGGCGTAGGCCATGTTGCTGCCGACGATCATCACGCAGTCGCTCAATTCCAGGTCTTCGTAGCTGCACGGCGGTGCGTCGGCGCCCAGGCTGCGCTTGTAGCCGACCACTGCCGAAGACATGCACAGGCGCGAATTGCTGTCGATGTTGTTGGTGCCCACCAGCGCTCGCGCCAGTTTGTTGAAGGCGTAGTAGTCCTCGGTCAGTAATTGCCCGGAGATGTAGAACGCCACGCTGTCGGGGCCGTGTTCGAAGAGGGTCTCGGCAAAAACGCTGGCGGCGTGATCGAGGGCGGTGTCCCAGTCGGTGCGGCTGCGGGCCAGGCCTTTGCCCAGGCGCAGTTCGGGATACAACGCCCTGGCTGCGAGGTCGCCGGTCAGGTGTAAGGTAGAGCCTTTGCTGCACAGTTTGCCGAAGTTGGCCGGGTGGGCCGGATCGCCGCTGACGCCGAGAATGCGCTCGCCGTCATGCTCGATCAGCACGCCGCAGCCGACCCCGCAATAGCAGCAGGTGGAAGCGGTGATCTGGTTCATCAGCTTGCTTCCCGCAGGGCTAGCAACACCCGGCCATTCTCGACCCGTGCTGAATGGTGGTGAGCGCAACCGATGTCCGGGGCTTGGGCTTCGCCGGTTTCCAGGTCGATCTGCCAGTTATGCAGCGGGCAGGCGACCCGTTTGCCGTAGATCAAACCTTGGGACAGTGGCCCGCCCTTGTGCGGGCAGCGGTCGTCGAGTGCGAAAACCTCATCATCGCTGGTACGAAAAATCGCTATGTCGCCTTTCGGGCCGGCGATGATCCGCGAGCCGAGGGCATTGATTTCTTCCAATGCGCAGATATCCAGCCAGTTCATACCGGCACCTCCAGATTCTTCACTGCGATGACGTCGAATTCTTTCTTCAGCAACGGTTGTTCCAGGCGTTCCTTCCACGGGTCCTGTTCGAACGACAAGGAGAATTGCAAGCGATCGTTGAGCGCCTTGCGCCGCTCCGGGTCTTCCAGTACCGCTTTCTTGATGTGTTCCATGCCGACCCGTTGCAGGTAGTGCACGGTGCGTTCGAGGTAGAAAGCTTCTTCGCGATAGAGCTGCAGGAACGCGCCGTTGTATTCACGCACTTCTTCGGCGGTCTTGAGCTTGACGAAGAATTCCGCGACTTCGGTTTTGATCCCGCCGTTGCCACCGATGTACATCTCCCAGCCTGAATCCACGCCGATAATTCCGACGTCCTTGATGCCCGCTTCCGAACAGTTGCGAGGGCAACCGGAGACGGCCAGTTTCACTTTGTGCGGCGACCACATGTTGAACAGGTCGTGCTCCAGCTCAATGCCCAGTTGCGTGGAATTCTGGGTGCCGAAGCGGCAGAACTCGCTGCCGACGCAAGTCTTCACGGTGCGGATGGATTTGCCGTAGGCGTGGCCGGACGGCATGTCGAGGTCCTTCCAGACGCCCGGCAGGTCCTGCTTCTTGATCCCCAGCAAATCGATACGCTGACCGCCGGTCACCTTGACCATTGGCACGTTGTATTTGTCGGCCACGTCGGCAATGCGCCGCAGTTCCGAGGGATTGGTCACACCGCCCCACATCCGTGGGACTACAGAGTAAGTGCCATCTTTTTGAATGTTGGCGTGGGCACGTTCGTTGATCAGGCGCGATTGCGGGTCGTCCTTGGCTTCACCCGGCCAGGTGGAAATCAGGTAGTAGTTGAGCGCCGGGCGGCACGTGGCGCAGCCGTTCGGCATGCGCCAGTTCAAATAGCTCATGGTGCCGGCGATGGTCAGCAGATGCTGCTCGCGGATGGCCTGGCGGATTTGCCCGTGATTCAAGTCGCTGCAACCGCAAATGGCTTTTTCGCTTTTCGGTTTGACGTCTGCTGCGCCGCCCACGGTGTTGATCAGTATCTGCTCCACCAGGCCTGCGCAGGAACCGCAGGAGCTGGCAGCCTTGGTGTGTTTCTTGACGTCATCGACGCTGAACAGCCCGTGTTCCTGGATCGCCTTGACGATGGTGCCTTTGCACACACCGTTGCAGCCGCAGACTTCGGCGGTGTCGGCCATGCTCATGGCTTTGTCCTGGCCTTGATGTCCTACGTCGCCAATGGAGTTTTCACCAAACATTAAATGATCGCGGATCTCGTCGATGGCGTGGTTCTCACGGATCTGCCGGAAATACCAGCCACCGTCTGCCGTATCGCCGTACAGACAGGCCCCGACCAGCACGTCATCCTTGATCACCAGTTTTTTGTAGACCCCGCCGATAGGGTCGGAGAGGGTGATGGTTTCGGTGCCTTCGCCGCCCATGAAGTCGCCGGCGGAGAACAGGTCGATGCCGGTGACTTTCAATTTGGTCGACGTCACCGAGCCTTTGTAGGTGGCGAAGCCCAGTTGGGCGAGGTGGTTGGCGCAGACCTTGGCCTGTTCGAACAGCGGCGCCACCAGACCGTAAGCGATGCCGCGGTGACTGGCGCATTCGCCGATGGCGTAGATGCGTGGGTCGTAGGTTTGCAGAGTGTCGTTGACCAGAATCCCGCGGTTGCAGGGAATGCCGGATTTTTCCGCGAGTTCGGTGTTGGGGCGAATACCGGCGGCCATCACCACCAGGTCGGCGGGGATGATGTCGCCGTTCTTGAACTCAACCGAGCCGACCCGGCCATTGCCGGCATCGTGCAGCGCCTGGGTTTGCTCGCAAAGACGAAAGTGCAGGCCGCGGGCTTCCAGGGCGGTTTGCAGCAACTGACCGCTGGTTTTGTCCAGTTGCCGTTCCAGCAGCCATTCACCGATGTGCACCACGGTGACGTGCATGCCGCGCAGCATCAGGCCGTTGGCGGCTTCCAGGCCGAGCAGGCCGCCACCGATCACAACGGCGTGCTTGTGGGTTTTCGCGGTGTCGATCATTGCCTGGGTATCGGCGATGTCGCGGTAGCCGATCACGCCGTCCAAGGTGTTGCCGGGGATCGGCAGGATGAACGGCATCGAGCCGGTGGCGATCAGCAGACGATCGTATTCAGCCTCGCTGCCGTCTTCGGCGATGACCCGGCGTTTGACCCGGTCGATCTCCACCACTTTGCGGTTGAGCAGCAGCTTGATGTTGTTGTCGAGGTACCAGTCCAGATCGTTGAGCACGATCTCTTCGAAAGTCTGTTCGCCGGCCAGCACCGGCGAGAGCAGGATGCGGTTGTAGTTGGTATGAGGTTCGGCGCCGAAGACCGTGATGTCGTACAACTCATTGCTCAGCTTGAGCAGTTCTTCCAGGGTGCGAACCCCGGCCATGCCGTTGCCGATCATCACCAGTTTTAATTTTTTCATCAGGTTCTCCGGGGAGCTCGGACCCGCCTCATCAGGGCTTTCAGGTCTTGCTCGACAAAATTTGCGCAAACAAAAAAAGGCGTCCCGCTAGTTGCCTAGCGAGGACGCCTTTGTCCTGGTCCCGTTCTCTCGGGAAGCGCATCCTTCGTCGTTGAAGGCTGGGCTTTATGTAAGTTGAAAGATGTAATGCAGTGGTTGTGCCAAGTCGCACAAATGCCGAATTTATGGGCTCTTGTCATAGGAGGAGGGTATTTCCGTGCACCGGTTCAATGCGCGATGCCCGGTTTTGAAGCAGAAAAGTCAAAAGATCGCAGCCTACGGCAGCTCCTACAGGAGATCGTGGGCACCCGTAGGAGCTGCCGCAGGCTGCGATCTTTTGATCTTTTGGGTGCAGTGAAAAACTCAGCCATGAAACAGTAAAAACAGCAGCACCAGGTTCACCAGTAACGACACCAGCGCCAAGGTCCGCCAGACCTTCAACGGTTCGCGCTCCAGCAACGGTCTGGGTCGCACGCTCAAACTGCGCCGCTCGCCCTGTTCCAACAGCAGCAACCATTCTTCCGCCGTTTCAAAGCGTTGATCCGGATCCGCCGCCACGGCGCACTCCAGACTTTGCGCAATCCATTCCGGCAGGTCGGGTCGATAGCGACTGGCGCTGACAGGAACCCCGAACCGTGGGCGCTGGAAGGCTTCGATTTCGCCGTGGGGATAATGCCCGGTGAGCAGGAAGTACAAGGTCACGCCGACGGCATACAGGTCCTGTTGCGGTGTCGGTGTTTCCCCACGAAAGGCTTCCGGCGCGATATAGCTGGGCGTTCCGGGCAGGGCAGAAGGCTGGTCTTCGGACAGACCGGGGCAGTAGGCGAGACCGAAGTCCAGCAGGCGCAATTCGCCGTCGTCCCCCAGCAGCAGGTTCTCCGGTTTGATGTCGCGATGGAGAATCTGCCGTCGATGCAGCATGCCAACGGCGCGCAGCAGGCGTTCGGCCAAATCCTGCCATTGGGGCAGAGGCAGCGGTCCGACATCGGCGTGCAGTTCCGCCAAGGTAGATCCGGAATGTTCCCGCATCACGTAGTACAAATGCTGACGCTGACTGGCGGCATGGACTTCAGGGAAATGCCGCCCGGCCACGCGCTTGAGAAACCATTCTTCCGACAGCAGCGCCTGCCCGGCCAAGTGATCGTCGCGCAGTGCACCGGGCAAGGTTTTCAGCAGCCAGGGTTGTTGTTGCCCATCGCGCACCCGATAGCGCAACGACTGCTGACTCTGACCGAGTATCCCTTCGACCTGCCAACCTTCAAAAGTCTGACCTGGTTTCAAGG
The DNA here is from genome assembly GCF_039888995.1 of Pseudomonas rossensis. Taxonomy (NCBI): domain Bacteria; kingdom Pseudomonadati; phylum Pseudomonadota; class Gammaproteobacteria; order Pseudomonadales; family Pseudomonadaceae; genus Pseudomonas; species Pseudomonas rossensis. The sequence goes on from NZ_JBBWCB010000066.1 coordinate 31,693, forward strand.
CTGGCGGCAGCGGCCATTGCTGCAAATGAATCAACGCATCGCCGATGCTCGTTTCACCGAGGGCATCGACCCGCACCAACAAGGCGCTGGCGTTGTCCTGGCTGCCGGCCAGATGCGCCGCATTGACCAAGGTCTGCGCAGCGCTGTTCAGATCCGGTTGATCGCGCAGAATTGCCGCAATTGCGGTGTCGCCCAGCACGGCCCAAATGCCATCGCTGAGCAGTACGAAACTTTCGTTCAGCCGCAGTTCGCCATCGAGAAAATCCAGCACCAAATGCTGATCGAGCCCCAACGCTCGCTTGAGCACATGCTGCATGCCCGGCTGGTCCCAGACGTGATCCTCGCTGACCCGCTGCAAAGTGTCGGCGTGCCAGCGATAAACCCGGCAATCGCCGACATGGGCCAAGGTAAATCGCCTGCCGCGCATGACCAAAGCACTGACGGTGGTGAGCAACGGTTGCCCACCGCCATTGGCCTGCAACCAGCGATTTTGTGCCAGCAGCAGGCGATCCAATGCCTGCGCGACGCCCCAGGTTTCCGGCGTGGCGTAGTAATCCAG
>NZ_JBBWCB010000067.1:0-31849 GCF_039888995.1 Pseudomonas rossensis
GTCCTGACGCTGCCAGTAGCCCTTCATGACTTGCGGACCTTTCACACACAGCTCGCCGATTGCGCCTAACGGCTGTTCAACGCCGGCATCGTCGATGATTTTGCACAGGGTCGACGGAACCGGAATACCGATGGTGCCGATCTGGATGTTCTGAATCGGGTTCACGGTGGCCACCGGGCTGGTTTCGGTCATGCCGTAACCTTCGCAGATGGCGCAACCGGTGACCGCTTTCCAGCGCTCGGCCGCGGCCAGTTGCAGGGCCATGCCACCGGACAGGGTGACTTTCAGCGCCGAGAAGTCCAGCTTGCGGAAGCCTTCGTTATTGCACAGGGCCACAAACAACGTATTGAGACCGACAAAACCGCTGAACTTCCACTTCGACAGTTCCTTGACCATCGCCGTCAAATCGCGCGGGTTGCTGATCAGGATGTTGTGGTTGCCGATCAGCATCATCGCCATGCAATGAAAGGTGAAGGCATAGATGTGGTACAGCGGCAGCGGCGTGATCAGGATCTCGCAGCCTTCATGAAGGTTAGAACCCATCAACGCCTTGCACTGCAGCATGTTCGCCACCAGGTTGCGGTGGGTCAGCATCGCGCCCTTGGCCACGCCGGTGGTGCCGCCGGTGTATTGCAGCACGGCAACGTCGCCGCTGGCCGGGTTGGCTTCAGCCACTGGCTGGCCGTGCCCCTTGCTCAGGACATCGTTGAACTTGATGGCCTTGGGCAAGTGATACGCCGGGACCATCTTCTTCACGTACTTGATGACGCTGTTGACCAGCAGACGCTTGAGCGGCGGCAGCAGGTCGGCCACTTCGGTGACGATCACGTGCTTGACGCCGGTTTTCGGCACGACGATCTGGGCCAGGTGCGCCATGTTGGCCAGGCAGACCAGGGCTTTGGCACCGGAGTCGTTGAATTGGTATTCCATTTCCCGCGCGGTGTACAGCGGGTTGGTATTGACCACGATCAGCCCGGCGCGGATGGCACCGAAGACGGCGACCGGGTACTGCAACACGTTGGGCAGCTGCACGGCGATTCGATCGCCCGGCTGCAAGTCGGTATGCTGTTGCAGGTAAGCGGCAAAGGCACCGGACAATTCGTACAGTTCACCGTAGGTGATTGTCTTGCCCAGGTTGCTGAATGCCGGTTTGTCGGCAAAGCGTTGGCAGGACTGCTTCAACACCGCCTGAATATTCGGATACTCGTCTGGATTGATGTCGGCAGCAATCCCGGCAGGGTACTTATCCTTCCAAAAGTCTTCGATCATGGAAGCCCACTCCTCAGCAACGCGAATTCATCACCGCATTTGATGCGATTATTATTGGTGTGTGTTTTTTATTTAATTTGTTGGTGAGTCTGGCTTTTTATAGAGGCCGAGATGTCACAAAGCGCGCCGAGAGTAGCAGCTTTGCCAGAGGGCGACTAGAGCCAAAAGCCGCCTCTACAGTCACTTTAATGACTCAAGAATAGCAAGCAGTCATTTTAGAGCAAAAAACCTATAAGACTCTGAAAGCCTTTAAAACCGGGGCTTATCCAAAAAAATTCGCGAGCAGGCTCGCTCCCACAGGATCACCGATGACCTTGTGGGAGCGAGCCTGCTCGCGATCCGCGCGAAGCGCGGCCATTCAACGATCAGGCGATATCACGCAACTCCCGCCGCAAGATCTTGCCCACCGGCGTCATCGGTAACGACTCACGCAAGACGATGTGCTTGGGCACTTTGTACGCCGTGAAGTTTTCCTTGCAGTAGGCCTTCAGCTCTTCAAGGCTGACACCCGTTTCACGGGCCACCACAAACAGCTTCACCGCCTCCCCCGAACGCTCGTCCGGCACCCCGATCACCGCACAGTTGGCGACTTTCGGATGAGCCATCACCACGTCTTCGATCTCGTTCGGGTACACGTTGAAACCCGAGACGATGATCATGTCTTTCTTGCGATCGACGATGCGCACAAAACCGTCCGGGTCGATCACCGCGATGTCACCAGACTTGAACCAGCCTTCGGCATCCAGCACTTCGGCGGTGGCTTCGGGTTTCTGCCAGTAGCCCTTCATGATCTGCGGGCCCTTGATGCACAGTTCGCCGCGCTCGCCCAGCGCCTGCTCGACGCCTTCATCGTTAATGACCTTCAGCGTGGTGCCCGGCACCGGCAGGCCTACCGTGCCGAGCCGCGACTTGTCGCCGTACGGGTTGGTGCAGGCCACCGGCGAGGTTTCGGTCAGGCCGTAACCTTCGGTGATGCGACAACCGGTGAGCTGTTCCCAGCGCTCGGCGGTGGCCTTGACCAGCGCAGTACCGCCGGAGTTGGTGAGTTTGAGGCTGGAGAAATCCAGGGTCTTGAAATCCGGGTGGTCCATCAGCGCGACGAACAGCGTGTTGAGTCCCAGCAACGCCGAGAAGCGCCAATTCTTCAGCTCCTTGATGAAGCCCTTGATGTCCCGCGGATTGGTGATCAGCACGTTGTGGTTGCCCGAAACCATCATGCACATGCAATTCGCGGTGAAGGCATAGATGTGGTACAGCGGCAGCGGCGCGACCATGACCTCTTGCCCTTCGCGCAACAGCGGCTGGCCGTCATTGCCGAACTGCTCCAGGCACGCCCGCACTTGCTGCATGTTGGCCACCAGGTTGCCGTGGGTCAGCATCGCGCCCTTGGCCAGGCCGGTGGTACCGCCGGTGTATTGCAGCACGGCGATGTCGTCGAGCCCGACGTTCAGCGGCTTGATGCCCAGGCCCCGGCCCAGACGCAGCGCGCTCTTGAAGGAAGTGGCCTGCGGCAAGGAATACGCCGGGACCATCTTCTTGACCTTGCTCACCAGGGTATTGACCAGCCAGCCCTTGGCGGCGGGCATCAGGTCGCCCATTTTTGCTTCGATCAGGTACTGGATGTCGGTGTCGGGCAGCACTTCCTGGACTTTCTGCCCGAACATGTTCAGGTAGACCAGCGCCCGGGCACCGGAGTCCTTGAACTGATGACGCATCTCTCGCGCGGTGTACAGCGGGTTGGTGTTGACCACGATCAGCCCGGCGCGCAAGGCACCGAACACGGCAATCGGGTAATGCAGGACGTTGGGCATCTGCACCGCAATGCGATCCCCCGGCACCAGGTCGGTGTGGGCTTGCAGGTAACCGGCGAACGCTGCGCTGTAGCGTTCCAGTTCGGCGTAGGTCAGGGTGACGCCCATGTTGCTGAATGCCGGGCGGTCAGCAAATTTCTTGCAGGAACGCTCGAACACTTCGATCACCGACTTATAGGCCCCTTGATCGATGTCCAGGGGCACGCCGGCCGGGCGTTTGTCATTCCAGAAATCAGGTTGCATTGTTCTTGTCCTCTTTACCTGAACCTATCCGGGGCCGCTTTTCTGTCCTTCTTCAAAACAAAGAGCTAAAAAGCGGGGCTTCACGGACACTAGCAGCTATGGCGAATCAGGCAAATATGCGCACGGTCGACATTGATCGTGTGAATCTTGCTGCCGTGGCGTGGCCTGATCAGACGGCACGCTTTGGATGCGCTATACAATGCAACGACGCCCATGCCACATGCAGCCCTACGCAAAGGAACCGCCATGATCCACGACACTTTCTGGCTGACCGCGAGCGACCGCAGCCGCCTCTTCGTCAACCAGTGGCTGCCCGCCGCGCCTTTAAAAGCAGTGATCCTGCTGGCCCACGGCATGGCGGAACACAGTGGCCGCTACGCGCGTCTGGCGGAAAAACTCTGTGATCAGGGCTACGGTGTGTATGCGCCGGACCTGCGTGGACATGGCAAAACTGCCGAAAACGGGACACTCGGCCATTTCGGCGACGATGACGGTTGGTGCAAGGTGGTCGGCGACCTGGCGAGCCTCAACCAGCACATCGGCCAACAACATCCGGGAGTGCCGATTGTGCTGCTCGGTCACAGCATGGGCAGCTACATCGCCCAGGCCTATCTGCTGCACCACAGCGCCAGCCTGCACGGGGCCGTTCTCAGCGGTTCGAACTTCCAACCGGTGGCGCTCTATCGCGCGGCGCGGCAGATTGCGCGGTTAGAACGTTTGCGCCAGGGCCCGAAGGGTCGCAGCGCGCTGATCGAATGGCTGTCGTTCGGTTCGTTCAACAAGCAATTCAAACCGGCGCGCACGCGGTTCGACTGGCTCAGCCGCGACCCGGCCCAGGTCGACCTGTACGCCAACGACCCGCTCTGCGGCTTTCGCTGCACCAATCAACTGTGGATCGATTTGCTCGGTGGGTTGCAGCAAATCAGCAAAGCGTCCAATCTCGCTCAGATTGATCCGGGCCTGCCGTTGCTGGTCATCGGCGGTGAATGTGATCCGGTGAGCGAAGGCAAGCGTCTGAAAGATCTGGCCCATGCGCTGCGCGCTGCCGGCAGCCAGAGCCTGCAACTGACTATTTACCCGCAGGCACGGCATGAACTGTTCAACGAGAGCAACCGCGATGAAGTGATCAATGACGTGTTGAGCTGGATCGCCCAGGCGCTGAGCCACCGTCGGCCACCCAGATCGGAATAGTTTTTTTGAATTTATTTTATTCGTGACAGGAATTGAAACAGATGACCCAGGTTACCAACACCCCTTACGAGGCCCTTGAAGTCGGCCAGACCGCCAGCTACAGCAAGACGGTCGAAGAGCGCGACATTCAGTTGTTCGCCGAGATGTCCGGCGATCACAACCCGGTGCACCTGGACGCTGAATTCGCCGCCGGCACCATGTTCAAGGAGCGCATTGCTCACGGCATGTTCAGCGGTGCGCTGATCAGCGCTGCCGTTGCCTGCGAGTTGCCTGGGCCGGGGACTATTTATATCGGTCAGCAAATGAGCTTTCAGAAGCCGGTGAAAATTGGCGACACGCTGACCGTGCGTCTGGAGATTCTCGAGAAGCTGCCGAAGTTTCGTGTGCGGATTGCCACTCGCGTGTTTAACCAGCGCGATGAATTGGTAGTGGATGGCGAGGCGGAGATTCTGGCGCCGCGTAAGCAGCAGACGGTGACGTTGCCTAAGCTGCCGGCAATCAGCATCGGCTGATTGCCTCAAAAGATCGCAGCCTCGTTTCACTCGACAGCTCCTACAGGGTTTGCCATATACCTGTAGGAGCTGTCGAGTGAAACGAGGCTGCGATCTTTTGATCTTACGGTCCTTCCTGCACCTGCACACTCGCCGTCATCCCCGAGCTCAAATTCATCCCTTCCGGCAACTTATCAATCTTGATCCGTACCGGAATCCGCTGAGCCAGCCTCACCCAGTTAAACGTCGGCTCGACCTCTGCCAGCAACTGCCCATCCGGCGTGGTATTGCGATCGGTAATCCCGCGACTGATGCTTTCCACATGCCCCTGCAACGCCTCCCCCGCACTCATCAACCAGACCTTCACCGGATCGCCAACACGAATCCGTGGCAGCTTGGTTTCTTCGAAATACGCCTGCACATAGAAAGTCGAATCGTCGATCAACGCCATCACCGATTGCCCGGCATTCACGTAGTTCCCTTCAGCCAGACGCAGGTTGGTGATGTGACCGTTGCGCGGCGCATGGACCTGACTACGGGCGAGGTTGAGTTCCGCAACCTTGGCTTCCGCCTGGGCTTCGCGCAGTTCGCCACGGGCGATGCCGGCGTTGATTTGCGCGTTCTCGCGTAGCTCGTCACTGATTGCCTGCGGCCCGAGGGCAGCGCGGCGACTGGCTTCGCGCTCGCGCAGATTGAGTTGCTGCTGACGGGTCTGCACCACCGCCTGGGCTTTCTCCAACGCCGCTTCGAAACGGTCGCGATCAATGCTCAGCAATAAATCGCCGGCCTTGACCTGCTGGTTATCAAAAGCCTTGAGCTCACGCACCCAACCCGAGACGTCCGGCGCGATCACCACCACGTCGGCGCGGATCCGCGCATCCCGAGTCCAAGGCGTGAGCATGTAGTACTGCCACAAATGGAAGCCGGCAAAAATCGCCGCCGCCACCAGGCACAAGGTCACCGCGACACGTATCGGTGTACGCATTTTCAACTCCTTATAAAGGTCCGAGGACGACGGTGATCAAGGTCAATACACAGACGTACAAGGCGCAATCAAACAATGCTTCGTGCCAGATCCAGCGGCCCACCGGCGTCAGGCGCAAGAGCATGCGCAAGGCTCCAGTGACGAGCAGCGCCAGCAGCACATAAATCAGAAACGGACTGAGCAGCACGCCACCCACCGACCACTCACGCAAGCCCATGGCTTTGCTCCTGTTGACGGCACCAGGCGCGCCAGCTGCTTTGCAATTGCAGCACCGCACCTTGGGCCAGTTTCACTGCATCGCTGGGGGGCAATGCGTACAAGGTCTTCAAGAATTCTTCGCTTGGCTGCGCCAACACCTCGGCGCGACTGCCGGCCGGGCCTTGCTCGAGGATTTTTTCCAGCTGTTCGAGATAACGCCGTTGAGGCGCACTGACCGGCACCTGCGCCACCGCCAGACTCAAACGCAAATGCAGCAATTCGTCGCCGATGTCCAGGCCGAGCAAGCCATCGTCCCAGCGACTACGCGCCGGTTCCGGCAACTCGGGGTAGTGTCGCGCCAATTGCAGCAAGCGGTCGGCCATGCGCCCGCCAAACCAGCTTTCGGCACCGCGCAGATTGCGCCGGGTCAGGCGCACCAGATCGTCGAGGGTTGCCGCCAGCAAACGTCGGCCATGCCATGTCGGATTGCGCAGGATCAACAAATGGAACGCCAGCACAGCGGCGCCAACACCGACCACGATGGATTGAGCGCTGTTGAAGAACGTCGCGACATCAAATTTCATCACATTGAGCGGCGAGACCAGCACGATGAAGTGCAGACAAAATGAGGTGGCCGTGGCGCCGATCTGCGGTTTGGCCATGCCCAGCGCGCCTAGGAACAACGGCACGCCCATGCCCATGCACAGCAACGCAAAACCACTCCATTGCGGCAGCAGAATCTGCCCGACGATAAACGCGGCCGGAATCGCCAGGAAGATCCCGCGCATAAAACTCATGCCGATTTGAGCGCCATTCTCGCGGCTGGCAAACAGACTACATACCACGCACGTCAACAGCAGCGCGCCGGAGGCGGCGGGCCAAGCGGTCGCCAACCAGAAGCACGAGACCACCAGAAACGCCAACGCACTTCGGGCACCGAACATCAGCGCCAATGACAGATCGCGGTGCGGGGTTAGGGTTCTCGGTGGATCGACCGTTTCCTTGCCCTCCTCAACGGCGTTCAACGCGGCGCTGGCCGCCATGGCGGTATCGAGCAACAAGGTGAAACGGGCCAGGCAGTAACTCTGTGCGGAGCTGATGTGCAGGTCGTGGGAAGCGTCGAGCAAGCTTGGACGCAGCGCTTGCAGGGTCGCGGTATTCGAGCTGTTGAGCGCCTCTTGAACCTCGGTCATCCAGGGCAACAGTTGCTCGGCTTCCTGGGGTTCCAATTGCTTCCACTGACGACGCGCCGAACGGGCGATGCGCAGCAGCATCAACAGCTTTTGGCTCAAGCCGCTGATCCCGCGTGCTCGTTGCCGCCCCAGGCTTCCTTCAAACCAGGCATGCTCGCGCTGGGCATCGACGGCGACGATTCTCCCGAGGATTTCCAGCAAGCCTTTACGCGCCTGACCATCACCGGCCAGGGTCGCACGCGCGGCGTTCATACCGCTTTGCCACGCTGCCCGCGCCTGATCCGCCAGTTGCCGTTCGACCCGCATCGGCCAGAGCAGCGCACTGGCAGCGGTGGCGCAAAGAATGCCCAAGCAGATTTCCGTGCAGCGAGCCACGGCTTGATCGAACACCGTCAGCGGATGAGTAATGGCCGGCAACGCGATGATCGCCACCGTATAACCCGCCAGCACGAACGAATAGGACCAGGCGCTGCGCAGCAAGGTCGAACTCGCCGTACACAACCCCAGCCACAACGCCAAGGCCAACAAAAACAACCAGGGCGTCTGGGCAAACAACCCCATGAACACCACTGACATGATCGTCCCGACCAGAGTCCCCAACAACCGCGCCAAGCCCTTCTGCACCACCATCCCCGACAAGGGCTGGGCGACGATGAACGCGGTCATCAACGCCCAGGCCGGTTGCTCCAGACCCCAGCGCAATGCCAGCCACAGCGCCAGGCCGCCACCGATCAAGGTCTTGATTGCGAACTGTAAGGCGCGGCGGTCAGGTGCAAACAAAGCCTGCAGGGTGATAGGCACGTAATGGACTCTTGGAAAGACGATTTAACGGTAGGAGCTGCCGAAGGCTGCGATCTTTTGATCTTTTGATCTTGCTGTCCGGCGACCTCTATACCGTCAAAAGATCGCAGCCTTCGGCAGCTCCTACAAGCGCCGATTTCAGTGCTAATTCCCGGACACAAAAAAACGCCAGACTGGCTGGCGTTTTTGACAGACAACGAACGCTTACGAGCGTGCGCGCGCCTGGTTACGCAGGGCTTTTACCTGATCGTGGTTGCGTTGCACGCCGTGGTACTGACGCTCAACCAGGTCGCGAATGCCCACCAGGTTGTATTTGTTGATTTTTTCGATGGCTTCTTTGTAAGCCTTCAGTGCATGGTCTTCACCCCGTTCGGCTTCGTTCAGCACGGCCTCTTCATCCTTGCCGGTGAACATCGCTTTGACGTCGACCCAACGGCGGTGCAGGTCACCGCTGACACTGGTGGAGGTTTCCGGATCGCCACCCATGGAACGTACAGCGGTCTGCAATTCAGAAGCAGCCTTGGCGCAGTCAGCCGAGCGCTGTACGAAAATGGCTTTGAGTTCCGGGTGTTTGATGTCTTCAGCGCACGTCTTGAACCCTTCCTGACCGTCTTTACTGGTTTCAATCAGGTCGTTGAGTACAGAGATGGCTTCTTTATTCATGTCGGTCATTTTCAATTCCTCGCGGGTTGATGAAAGATGCAATAGGTGTTGCATCCTGCATGCCAGCTTTGAATTGATAAGTTATTTCTTATATTTCAATTACTTATGGTTTAACCCGAAATCTGTATCCGCTTTATTTGCATGATCTGTCATTTGGCCTGCATGCAGAATGCCTGTATTTTCCAGACTGTTTGAATCAAGACGACTGATTGATGAACCCTGAAAAGCTCGAACTGTTGATTACCCGTGAAATGCCCTTCGGCAAATACAAGGGCCGGATCATTGCCGACCTCCCCGGCCAATACCTGAACTGGTTCGCTCGGGAAGGTTTCCCCCACGGCGAACTCGGCGGCTTGTTGGCCTTGATGCAGGAAATCGATCACAACGGCCTGTCGGAGCTGCTCGAACCCCTGCGCGCCAAACATGGCAAACCTGCCCCGCGCCACTGATTCTCTCCAGACCGAGTAGTCCATGCCCGATAACACCCGCCGCGCCCGTGATGAAGCCTTCTGGCACACCTTTGCCGACCGATACGCGGTTGAACCCGGCCCGGTCAACCTCGAAAACGGATACTTCGGGCGCATGTCACGCACGGTGGTCGAGGAGTATCAGCGCAACATCGAACTGATCAACCGCAGCAACTCGGTGCACGTGCGGCAACGCTTCGAACAGGGCGAAAGCCTGGAGATTCGCAAACAGCTCGCCGAGCTGATGGGCGTAGCCGCCGACACTGTCGCCCTCACCCGCAACGCTTCGGACGGTCTGCAATCGCTGATCCGCAACTACAACCGTCTGACGCCGGGCGATCAGGTGCTGATGTGTGATCTGGAATACGACACGGTCAAAGGTGCCATGCGCTGGCTGGCACGTCATCGCGGTGTCGAAGTGATCGAGATCGAACACTCGCACCCCGCCAGTTTCGACAGTTTGCTGGCCACTTACCGCGAAGCCTTCGTGCGTTATCCGCGACTCAAACTGATGGCGCTGACCCACGTCACCCATCGCTCCGGGTTGGTGATGCCGGTGCAGGCCATTGCCGCAGCAGCCAGAGAACATGGCATCGACGTGATCCTCGACGGCGCCCATGCGCTCGGCCAGCTCGAGTTCAATCTCGATAAACTGGGCATCGCCTTTGCTGGCTACAATCTGCACAAATGGATCGGTGCACCGCTGACTCTGGGCTTCATTTACATCGCCCCCGAACGCCTGGCCGACATCGACCCGGACATGGGCGAGATGCATTTCCCGGTCACCGACATTCGCGCCCGCACGCCGTACAGCACGCCCAACATCCCGGCGCTGCTGACCCTGCCGCTGGTGTTCGAGGAACATCGGGCCATGGGCGGTTCCGCCGCCAAGGGCGCTCGGCTCAATTACCTGCGCAACCGCTGGGTGAGCGCGGTACGCGAGTTGCCGGGGATCGAAGTCATGACCCCGGACGACCCGCGACTGTATTGCGGCATCACTTCGATGCGCTTTACCCGGCATGCCGATCAACAGGCGATGGTCGAGCGGCTGCTCAAGGACTACAACCTGTTTACCGTTGCGCGCAGTGGTGCCGCAAGTGGTCCGTGCATTCGCATAACCCCGGGGCTTACCACCACGGGTGCAGACATGGATCTACTGGCCCGGGCGTTGACCGAACTGCGCTGACGTCACACGGTGTGTTTGTCGAAGTCCTCGGGCTTGATCTGCGTCGACACCGCGAATGTGTCGATGCCGATGGTCGTGTGCCCGAAGTAGCCGTCTTTATTCGAGTCTCGACTCAGGGTGTGAACGTTCAAGGTCGAAGCTTCGCCGCCCATGTTTTCATAGAAAAAGTCTTGATCGTTGGTCAGCGGCGAAACGGCTCGACCGCGGTACTCCCTGGCGTTGAGTACCGAGCGCGAGGCCACTTCGGGAAAGTAGAGCTGACCGACCCAGGCAACATGCCGCTCTTCCAGGTAGTTGTTGCCTTCCATAATGCGTACCACGACATGAATGTGCAGGGCACGGCCGGCGTAGAACCCCGGATAGATCGTGGTAAACCGCACGATGCCGTTCTTGTCCGTGAATTGCCCGCCACGCAAGTAAGTGTCGTCGTCGGTGCGCGGGATCGAGCCTATGTCGCCGACGTCGACTTCCTTGTCCGGATTGACCTTGCTCCAGCCCGAATACGCACCGCGTGCATTGCAATGCCAGATATCCACCAACGCGTCAGTCACCGGTTGACCGGTCATGGCATCGACGATCGTCAGCCTCAGCACCAAGGGAATACCGTCCATGCCTTCGCTGATGTTTCTTCTGATCAATTTCGGATTTCGGAAATAAGGACCGGCGATCTGTTCGGGTGAAAGCAGGTAAACCGCTGGCTGGGGTGAAACCGGAGTGTTGTCGTCCATGACGTTCTCTCTTCCATAAGATGAACGCAGGTTAACGCTGACCGAGGAGCGAGATGCGGTAACTATGTATCGCATGATGTCGATCTGTAGCAGCTGCCGAGCTTGCGAGGCTGCGTTCGGCTGCGTAGCAGTCGTGAATCCGGCTTACGCGGTCTGCCTGACGTACCGCAATCTCTGGTTTTACGACTGCTACGCAGCCGAACGCAGCCTCGCAGGCTCGGCAGCTGCTACAAAGAGCGAGTCGACAGCCAAAAGGGTTTTCACCGGGCAAAAAAAAACGGTGCACCGACCAAGCGCACCGTAAAGCCGTAGAACACACAACGAAGTGTTTGGTAAAAGCCGATCAGTCCAGCAGCGCCAGTGCCTCGGCGGTGCATTCCTGGATGCGGGCCCAGTCGCCGTTCTTGATCCACTCGGGATCAAGCATCCAGCTACCGCCCACGCACATCACGTTCTTCAACGCCATGTAGCTCTTGATGTTGGCCGGGCTGACGCCGCCAGTCGGGCAGAATTTCACTTCGCCAAACGGGCCGCCAAGGGCTTTGATAGCCGCGACGCCGCCGCTGACTTCCGCAGGGAACAACTTGAAGCGGCGATAACCCAGGCTGTAGCCTTCCATGATGCCGGAGGCGTTGCTGATGCCTGGCAACAGTGGAATCGGGCTGTTGACGCTGGCTTCCAGCAGGTCACGGGTGATGCCCGGCGTGACGATGAACTGCGAACCGGCCGCTTCGGCAGCCGCCAGCATGTTGCGATCCAGCACAGTACCGGCACCGGTCACCAGTTCCGGGCGTTGCTCGCGCAGAATCTGGATAGCCTTGAGGCCGAACTGCGAACGCAGGGTCACTTCCAGGGCTGTCAGGCCACCGGCCGCGAGGGCATCGGCCAGCGGCAGGATGTCCTGCTCGCGAGCGATGGTAATCACCGGCAGAATCCGCGCCTTGGCGCAGAGGCTGTCGATCAGGGCAACTTTGTCCGCCATGGAAACGGTCGGGGATGGGGTTGTCATAGCGGCTGTTCCTTGGCTCATGGGCACCAGTAAATCTCTAACGTAGGTTGCAGAAACGCGCGAATCGGCATGGCGGCGACATCGTCACCCGCCAATGCGGCACTCAGGGTGGTCAGCTTGGACTGACCGGAAATCGATAGAACGGTGGTCTTGGCCGAGGCCAGAAGCGCGCGGCTCATGGTCAGGCGCTGATGCGGCACGGTCGGCGCCAGCATCGGCCAGCAGCGACGGCTGCCGTCGACTTTCAAGGCATCGGCCAGGTTCGGGCTGTTGGGGAACAGCGAGGCGGTGTGTCCGTCGTCGCCCATGCCGAGTATCAGCACGTCGATCGGCGGTAATTCCTTGAGCAGGCGATCCGCCTGCTCGGCCGCCAGTTCAAGGTTGGCCGTGGCGCTGTACAGACTCAGGAACTGAGCCTTGGCCGCCGGGCCTTGCAACAGGTAACGCTTGAGCAGACCGGCATTGCTGTCGACATGCTCTACCGGCACCCAGCGCTCGTCGGCCAGGGTGACGACAACCTTGGACCAGTCCAGCGTCTGCTTGGCCAGGTGCTGGAAAAACGCCACCGGGCTGCGTCCACCGGAAACCACCAAGGTCGCGGTGCCGCGCGCGTCGATCGCGTCACTCAGTTGCTTGGCTACATTCAGCGCCAGGCCTTCGGCCAGCAGCACCGGGCTTTTGAACTCATGGGCGCTGACGCCCTGAGGCAGTTTCAATTCAGATATCGCCATACCACGACCTCCCATCCCGCGTGATCAATGCAATGGAGCTCATCGGCCCCCAGGACCCGGCCGCGTACGGCTTGGGCGCATCACCGGATTTTTTCCACCCGGCGATCAACTGGTCACACCACTTCCACGCGGCTTCGATTTCATCTTTACGGACAAACAGGTTCTGATTGCCGCGCATCACTTCCAGCAACAACCGCTCGTAGGCATCGGGAATTCGTGCGCTGCGATAAGTGTCGGAAAAATTCAGCTGCAACGGACCGCTGCGCAGCTGCATGCCCTTGTCCAGGCCTTGTTCTTTGGTCATCACGCGCAAGGAAATGCCTTCGTCCGGTTGCAGGCGGATAATCAGCTTGTTGCTGATTTGCAGGCGCTGCTCGGGAGCGAAGATGTAGTGGGACGGTTCCTTGAAGTGGATGACGATCTGCGACAACTTCTGCGGCATGCGCTTGCCGGTACGCAGGTAAAACGGCACACCGGCCCAACGCCAGTTGCGGATATCGGCACGCAGCGCAACGAAGGTTTCGGTGTCGCTCTGGGTGTTGGAGTTCGGCTCTTCCAGGTAACCGGGAACCGATTTGCCTTCGCTGTAACCCGCGATGTACTGACCGCGCACGACCTGAGTGGTCAGGCCTTCCGGGCTGATCGGCGCCAGCGCCTTGAGCACTTTGACTTTCTCGTCACGGATGCTGTCGGCGGACAGGTCGGCCGGCGGGTCCATGGCGATCAGGCAGAGCAGTTGCAGCAGGTGATTCTGGATCATGTCCCGCAGCTGGCCGGCCTTGTCGAAGTAACCCCAGCGACCTTCGATCCCGACTTTCTCGGCCACGGTGATTTCCACGTGGGAGATATAATTCTGGTTCCACTGGGTTTCGAACAGGCTGTTGGCGAAACGCAGGGCGATCAGGTTCTGGACGGTTTCTTTGCCCAGGTAGTGGTCGATGCGGTAGGTGCGGTTCTCCGGGAAGAACTGCGCCACGGCGTCGTTAACCTTGCGCGAGGATTCCAGGTCCGAACCAATGGGTTTTTCCAGCACCACGCGGGTGTTCTCGGTCAGGCCGACCTTCGACAGGTTCTCGCAGATCGCTCCGTAAACGGCGGCCGGTGTCGCGAAGTAGGCAATCACCCGCTGGGCGCCGCCAGCCATTTCGGCCAGGGCGACGTAATCGTCAGCCTTGAGGAAGTCGACGTGCAGGTAACTCAGGCGGGCCAGAAAGCGTTCGACCACGGCTTCGTCCAGCTCTTTGGCGACGACGTAGCGGCGCAGCTCGGAGGCGATGAACGCCAAATGCTGCTGCTCGCTGCCAGGCTCACGGGCCAGCGCGATAATTCGCGTGTCCTCGTGCAAGAGGCCTGCGCCATCGAGCTGATAAAGGGCAGGAAACAGCTTGCGCAGTGCCAGATCGCCGAGGGCGCCGAACAAGGCAAAGGTGCACGGTTCAACCGTAATCGAAGGCATGATGTTTGTTCTTTTATCAAGTTAAGCTACAAATACCTTTTTTCAAGGCATCACTCAAGGGAAAATGTAGTAATAACCACAACATTTTCGCAAAATACAGATTCCGAGTGGTGGACGGTCGGAGCCATCAGTAGGATAGGCCACCGTTTGGGGCCGCATCAAAGGCCCAATTTGCATAGCAACACGCTTGTTTGCATCGCAGAGCACTCTTGTAGGCGAACCAAGGAAACCATATGGACCGCGTGCGAAATTTACTGGAACAGATCCAGAATCGCCTTGAAGACCTGAACAAGGCAGAACGCAAAGTCGCCGAAGTGATCCTGCTCAACCCACAGCAGGCCACCCGGTTCAGCATCGCCGCCCTCGCCCAGGCCTCAAAGGTCAGCGAGCCGACGGTCAACCGTTTCTGCCGTTCGTTCGGCGTCAGCGGCTACCCGGAACTCAAGCTTCAATTGGCCCAGAGCCTGGCCAGTGGCGCGGCGTATGTCAGCCGTGCGGTCGAGGCCGACGACAATCCGGAAGCGTATACCAAAAAGATTTTCGGCAGCGCCATCGCCTCTTTGGACAGTGCCTTGCAGGCGCTTGACCCGAACCTGATCAGCCGCGCCGTCGATCTGTTGATCCAGGCCCGTCAGATCCACTTCTTCGGCCTCGGCGCCTCGGCCCCGGTGGCGTTGGATGCGCAGCACAAGTTCTTCCGCTTCAACCTGGCGGTCACCGCCCACGCGGACGTGCTGATGCAGCGCATGATTGCGTCGGTGGCGCACACCGGCGAGTTGTTCGTGATCATTTCCTACACCGGCCGTACCCGCGAACTGGTGGAAGTGGCGCGTATTGCCCGGGAAAACGGTGCTTCGGTACTGGGCCTGACGGCCGAGGGTTCGCCACTGGCCAAGGCCAGCACCTTAAGCCTGAACATTCCGCTACCGGAAGACACCGACATCTATATGCCGATGACGTCGCGGATCATTCAGCTGACCGTGCTGGATGTGCTCGCCACCGGCATGACCTTGCGCCGAGGCGTGGATTTCCAGCCGCATTTGCGCAAGATCAAGGAAAGTCTGAATGCCAGTCGGTATCCGATTGGGGATGAGTTTAACTAGTCCAACATCTCCACTGCTTGGCCTGGCCTCATCGCGAGCAAGCTCGCTCCCACATTTGGAATGCATTCCCCTGTGGGAGCGAGCTTGCTCGCGATGGCGCCAGCCGCAGCACCGCAGGTCTTGGACTAAACCCCAACCCGCGCCTGCAAACTCAAATGCGCCCTCTCCCCCGGTGCCAGGCTCAGGCTATCGGTCCCGCCACTCGCGGCTTCAACACACACAAACTCCGAAATCTCATTCCAGCTCACCCCCAGCAACGGCCGTGAGCCCGGATGCCAAACCACCGTGTCCGCATGGTCACCGGTATCGATGCACAACTCGCGCTGCCAGGCGTGGTCCTTGAGCTGTAATTCGCCGTCATGCTGGAACACCCGCTGACAGCCACCCTCCACCCGCAATTCGCCTTCCTGATGACAAATCTGCCGGTTCAACTGGTCGTAACCCTGAGCTCCGTCGAGCCCAGACAGCGCTACCTCACCGACATCGCCAATACGCCAATACGCATGCAACGCCTGACTCAATTGGCACGGCAGGCTGTCCTGATGCTCGGTACTCAGGCGCAAATCCATGCGTTCGCCCAAGTGCGCGTGCAGGTCCACTTGCCAGTCGCACAACTGAAGTTGCCAGTGCAAGCGCACGCCATCGTCATCAGTGCTGCTGTCCAGCAGCTTCCAGTCGATCAACCGTGCCCAGCCATGGGACGGCCAGGCGTTTTCGCGCGGATGACGGCCATACCACGGCCAGCACACCGGAACGCCACCACGAATCGCACCGACCTGCGGCCACTTCGCCGCGCACCAGAGCCAGGGTTTCTGGCCCTTTGGCTGGAAGTGCAGCAACTGCGCACCCTGCCGACTGAACACCGCCTGACACAGCGGATGGTCGATCACCAGCACGTCGCGCTTCTGATAGCGCTCCCACGCGAACACCGGACGTTCGCGCAAGGATTTGAAGAAGCGTTGTAGCGGATGCTCATGCATGTGCCACGGTCCTGAAAATCACCCGGGGTGCGCCGCCCCCAAAAAAAAGCGGACAGCCTGGGCTGTCCGCAAAAATGCGCACATAGAGAGGAGCTTATCGCAACAACGTTAGAACACCGACTGAATTTTCAGGCCAGCGACCAGCGCGTCGTCGACTTCATCAACACCACCCGGGTGAGTGATGTATTGCAGGTTAGGGCGCACGGTCAGCCAGTTGGTAACGTGGAAGCCGTAGTTGACCTCGTAGTTGTACTCGGTGCTACGCAGCGGCGAGAACAGTGGATCCTCGTACTCGGTAACACCATTGGAGGCGTTGACCAGCTCGGCGTTTTTCTTCACGTCATCGTTGACATGGATACGGGCAAAACCGATCCCCATGTCATCTTTTGGACGCGCATCGAACGGGCCCTTGTACACAAACATCAGCGACTGGTAGTTGTCGACGAAGTTGGTGTCCTTGTCGTGGAAAGTGGCGTTGGCTGCGATGTTCAGACCGCGGGACGCGTCACCGTTGTGGCTGGTGAGTTGTTGCTGCGCCACGAACCAGTAACCGTGCTTGCTATCGTGGCTGCGATAGGCATTACCGCTGGTTGCTGCATCATTGCCGTCGGCATCCTTGCGGACGTCATCGGCATTGGCCGTGCTTTTGTAGTAACCAACACGGTATTCGCCCGGCAGGTTGCCAGGGTTAGGCAACCAGACCAGTTCGACCGGCAAGACGGTGCCTTTGGTACCACTGCCGCTGAGCTTGAAGCCGTTACCGTGCTCCAGTTGCGACGGGTTCTGGTTGTACGCGCCGATCTGCGCATAGAACTCAGGCGAAATGTTGTACTTCACGCGGACCGCAGCCTGCATGACCGGCCAGTTGTACCAGATGTTGGTGGCCCAGTTACCCACTTGGGAACCGCAGAACGCCAGGTTCTGGAACTCGCAAGGGAAGGTGTTGAAGTCCTCGCCTTCGCCGAAGTAACCGGCCTTGACGTCCAGTTTACCGTCGAGGAACTGGTGCTTGATCCACAATTGGGTCAGACGGACCATATGGCCACGGCCGTAGACTTCCTGGGACGAACTCAAGGTGCCGGCACGCGGGTCGCCGACACGGTCATTGGAGATGTTCTCACCGTTACGGTTAGTGAGCTGGATCTTGGCCTGGGTGTTATCCCAGCCCCACAGTTTTTGCAGGTCCAGCGCCACGCCCAGACCAAACTGGTCGGCGTAACGCGCAGTCTTGTCGTTGTTGTAGCCGCCGTGGAGGTTGCCACCCACTTCACCGACGTAGTCCATCTTGATGTCGATACCCTGCTCGATCAGCCTGGTCCGCTCGCCCCCCCAATCACCGGTCATCCATTCGGAATCGGCGCTGAACGCGTCAGCCGCGTGCACACTACCGGCCAATGTCATTGCCGCAATCGCTGACAACTGGCAGATAAGCTGAGCGTTGTTGTTCTTCTTCATCCCTACATCCTCGTTTTATTGTTATTAACTGTTTTTATTTAACGCGGTGACATCGGTTGCGACGGGCGACAGGCCACCCGCCGCATATCCCCCTGTGGGAGCGAGCTTTTGTGGGAGCTGGCTTGCCTGCGATGCAGACGACTCGGTTTAACGTCTAACCGAGTTGATGCCATCGCGGGCAAGCCCGCTCCCACACAATCCCATTCCCACATTTGATCTTCAGCGGCCTTTGAATTGCGCGACGTTGGCGTTGTGGCTCTCGGTTTTAGGCTGACCGGCCACCCCCAGGCGCTCCCCGGTCTTGGCATCGAACAACAGCACTTTCGATGGATCGAATTGCAGGGTCAGGGTCTCGCCCACGGCCGGTGCAACGTCCGGCGCCAGACGGCAGCAGACTTTGGTTTCGTTGAGATTGACGAACACCAGGGTGTCGGGACCGGTTGGCTCGGTGACCTGGACTTCGGCGCGAATGATCGGCAAACCATTCGGCTCGCTGCCCGCCAAAACGATCTGCTCCGGGCGCATGCCGAGGATCACTTCGCGGTCTTCAAGACCGGCGTCCTGCATGCCCAATGGCAATTCGCAGCGCGCCTGACCGCTGTCGAGCAGCGCCACCAGACGACCGTCCTTGCGCTGCAAACGCAGGGGGATGAAGTTCATCGGCGGCGAACCGATGAAGCTCGCCACGAACAGGTTGGCCGGGTTGTTGTAGATGTCTTTCGGCGTGCCGAACTGCTGGATGATCCCGTCCTTCATCACCGCCACTTTGTCGCCCAGGGTCATGGCTTCGATCTGGTCGTGGGTCACGTAGACCGTGGTGGTTTTCAGGCGCTGGTGCATCAGTTTCATTTCGGTGCGCATCTCGACGCGCAGCTTGGCGTCGAGGTTGGACAGTGGTTCGTCGAACAGGTAAATCTTCGGCCGCCGCGCCAGGGCACGGCCCATCGCCACGCGCTGTTGCTGACCACCGGAGAGCTGGCCGGGTTTGCGGCTGAGCAAATGTTCGATCTGCAACAGCTTGGCCACGCGAGCGACTTCTTCGTCGATTTCAGCGGCCGGCATTTTGCGAATCTTCAAACCGAAGGCGATGTTGTCGCGCACGCTCATCGTCGGGTACAGCGCGTAGGACTGGAACACCATGGCGATGTCGCGATCTTTGGGGCTCATGCCGCTGATGTCGGCGTCGTCCACCAGGATGGCGCCGCCGCTGATGTTTTCCAGACCGGCGATGCAATTCATCAGCGTGGATTTACCGCAGCCCGACGGGCCGACGAGGATCAGGAACTCACCGTCATCGATCTTCAGTTCGATGTTTTTCAGGGTGTCCGGCAATCCGGCGCCGTAGGTCTTGTTGACGTTGCGTAATTCGAGAGTTGCCATGTTCTACCCCTTGACCGCGCCGGACGTCAGCCCACGCAGGAAATACTTGCCAGCGAATATGTAGACCAGCAGTGTCGGCAGCCCGGCGATCATCGCGGCGGCCATATCAACGTTGTATTCCTTGGCCCCGGTGCTGGTGTTGACCAGGTTGTTCAGGGCCACGGTAATTGGCTGGGCATCACCACTGGCGAAGACCACGCCGAACAGGAAGTCATTCCAGATCTGGGTGAACTGCCAGATCAGGCAGACCATCACGATCGGGATCGACATCGGCAGCAGGATCTTCCAGAAAATCGTGAAGAAGCCCGCGCCATCAAGCCGTGCAGCCTTGACCAGCGCATCCGGAATACTCACGTAGTAGTTGCGGAAGAACAGCGTGGTGAACGCCAGGCCGTAGACCACGTGCACCAGCACCAGACCGGTGGTGGTGTTGGCCAGGCCGAACTTGCCGAGGGTGAACGAGGCCGGCAACAGCACAGTCTGGAACGGCAGGAAGCAGCCGAACAGCAGCAGACCGAAGAACAGTTGCGAACCCGGGAAGCGCCACATCGACAGTACGTAACCGTTCATGGCACCGATGAAGGTAGAGATCAGAACCGCCGGCACGGTGATTTTCACCGAGTTCCAGAAGTAGCCGCCCACCACGTCCCAGGCCTTGATCCAGCCAATGCCGTCAATCACTTGCGGCCAGCTCAACAGGTTGCCGGTGCGGATGTCTTCCGGGGATTTGAAACTGGTCAGCAGCATCACCACCAGCGGGATCAGGTAGATCGCGGCGGCCAGCAACAGCGTGGCGTAGATTGCGATGCGGCTGAAGCTGATCGCCGGTTTTCCGAGTTGATTACTCATGGCGTTTGCCTCGCAATTCGGAGTACAGATACGGCACCAGAATTGCCAGGATCGCGCCGAGCATCATCATGGCGCTGGCCGAACCAATGCCCATCTGGCCACGGCTGAAGGTGAAGGAATACATGAACATCGCGGGCAAGTCGGACGAGTAGCCCGGGCCGCCAGCGGTCATTGCCGCCACCAGGTCGAAGCTCTTGATCGCGATGTGCGCGAGGATCATGAAGGCGCTGAAGAACACCGGGCGCAGGCTCGGCAACACGATCTTCAGGTAGATGGTCGGCAGGCTCGCACCGTCGACTTGCGCGGCACGGATGATCGATTGATCGACACCACGAAGGCCGGCCAGGAACATCGCCATCACAAACCCGGAGGCTTGCCACACAGCGGCGATCACCAGGCAATACACCACGCGATCCTGATCCACCAGCCAGTCGAGACGAAAGCCTTCCCAGCCCCAGTCACGCAGCATTTTGTCCAGGCCCAGGCCTGGGTTGAGCAACCATTTCCACGCGGTACCGGTGACGATCATCGAGAGCGCCATCGGGTACAGGTAAACGGTGCGGATGAAACCTTCCTTGCGAATGCGCTGATCCAGCAGCACCGCCAGGAACACCCCCAGCACCAGGCTGATGCCGATGAACATGCCGCCGAAGACCGCGAGGTTTTTGCTCGCGACCCACCAGCGATCGTTGTCCATCAGACGGATGTATTGCTGCAGGCCGACCCATTTGTAGCTCGGCATGAAGCTGGAATTGGTGAAGGACAGAACGAATGTCCAGATGATGTAACCGTAAAAACCAACCAGGACGATCAGCATGCTTGGCGCCAAAACCAGCTTGGGGAGCCAGCGCTGCAGTGCGTCGAACGGTGAGGCTTTGCTGAAAACCGCCACAGAGCTCATCGGGATAATCCAGGTGAAGAGGTGAGGATCAGAGGGTGATCCCTTGTGGGAGCGAGCTTGCTCGCGATAGCGGTGTAACAGTCGACATCTCTTTTGAATGTCAGCCAGCTATCGCGAGCAAGCTCGCTCCCACAGGGGGAACTCACTCAGGTAAATGCCGCAGGAATTACTGGGCGGCTTTGACGGCCGATGCCAGTTGGGCGCTGGCCTTGGCCGGGTCAGCGTTCTTGTCGTTCATGAAGTTGGTCACCACATCGAAGATCGCGCCCTGCACGGCCAGGGAAGTGGCCATGTTGTGCGCCATGCTCGGTTGCAGGCCGCCAGTCTTCTCGTCTGCAAGGAAATCCTTGGCAGCTGCCTGAGCGCAGGAATCGAAGCCCAGGCCGCTCATGTCGTTAAGCATGTCGGTACGCACCGGGATCGAACCTTTGTTGATGCTGAAGACTTTCTGGAAGTCTTTACCCAACGCGACCTTGGCCAGGTCTTGCTGAGCGGCGATGTCGCCTTTGCGATCGGCTTTGAGCTTGAACACAGCCATCGAGTCGATGTTGTAAGTGAAGGCTTTTTCGGTGCCCGGGAATGGCACGCACTGGTAGTCCTTGCCCGCTACTTTCTTGGCAGCGGTCCATTCGCTCTTGGCCCAGTCGCCCATCATCTGCATACCGGCCTTGCCGTTGATGACGTCGGCCGCCGCGATGTTCCAGTCACGACCGGCGCGGTTCGGGTCCATGTAGCCCGTGATTTTTTTCAGCTCGGTGAACGACTTGGTCATCTCGGCACCCGAGAGGGTTTTCTGATCCAGGTCTACCAGGGCTTTCTTGTAACCGTCAGCGCCCATGACCGAGAGCACCACGTCTTCAAACACGGTGCTGTCCTGCCAAGGCTGGCCACCGTGGGCAAGCGCGATGAAGCCGGCGGCTTTCAGCTTGTCGCCAGCGGCATAGAATTCTTCGAGGGTAGTAGGGGCTTTTTCGATCCCGGCTTTCTTGAAGACTTCCGGGTTGATCCACAGCCAGTTGACGCGGTGAATGTTCACCGGCACGGCGACGTAGTCACCTTCGTATTTGACGGTGTCGGAGACTTTCTTCGACAGCAGGCCATCCCAGCCTTCGGACTTGGCAACGTCTTTCAGGGTATCGGTGCTGAGCAGGCCAGTGCTGCCCCACTCCTGGATGTCCGGACCTTTGATCTGGGCAACGCCCGGCGGGTTACCGGCGACGGCGCGGCTTTTGAGTACGGTCATGGCAGTGGAACCGCCGCCACCGGCGACTGCGCCGTCCTTCCAGGTAAAGCCGTCTTTTTCGACTTGGGCCTTCAGAACATCGACCGCGGCCTTTTCACCACCAGAGGTCCACCAGTGAACGACTTCCACCGAACCTTTGGAATCGGCAGCAAGTGCACTCAGCGGGAATGCAGACAGGGGAAGCAGTGAGGCGAGAGAAATGACAGTAGCGAGGCGAGAAATCGCATTCATCTAGTAGTACCTTTCTTGTTGTTATGCATGCAAGTCTGGTGCTTGCGCTACATAGGATTTTAAACAGGAGTGACCCCTTCGCAGGTAACGAAGGGACGTCCGAATGTCACCACATGGTTACACAGGAGCGCTCTGGGATAACTGTGCCAGGGCAGTCGCCATGCTCGGCGCCAGAGGCAATCGCGGGATCAATACGGCTTGCCAGGCGTGATAAAGATCAGGTTTACCAGCCCAGATATCAGCGCTCGGGTGATTCTGCGGATCGAGTTCGTGATGCCAGCTGCCGCTTTCGCGGTCGATGAAATGGCTGTCGCAGAATTCCCAAAATAGTCGGTACCAGCTTTCGTATTGCGCATCGCCTGTGCGTTTAAGCAGCGCACTGGCGGCGGCGCTGGCTTCGCAATGGGTCCAGTGCAGGCGATGGCGAACCACGGCGCGATTGTCCCAGTCGAGGGTGTAAACAATCCCCGGCGCCCCGTCGACATCCCAGCCGTGACGGCAGTTGTGGTCGAAGAGTTTTTGCGCGTCGCTGGCGAGCCAGCCCGGCGTCAGCATCCCGGCCTTAACCCGCGCCGCTTCGAGATGCAGCATCAACCGGGCCCATTCGAAACCGTGACCCGGCGTGGTGCCGTAGGGGCGAAAACCATCGGCCGGGTTGTCGTGGTTGTATTCGTGCAAGGGTTGCCAGTCGCGGTCGAAATGCTCGACCACCAGGTAATCGTTGGCTGCGGCGTAACCGTGGATGACGCGCTCGACGATGCGCTGGGCGCGGCACAGCCAACGGTTCTCTTCAGTGACATCGGCCAACGCGAGAAAGGCTTCGGTGGCGTGCATGTTGCTGTTGGCGCCGCGATAGCTTTCCTCTTCATTCCAGTCGCGGTTGAAGGATTCGCGCATCGCGCCCTCCTCCTCGCTCCAGAAATGCGCGTCGATGATGTCGATGGCATCGTCGAGCAAGGCCTGCGCGCCGGGACGCTGAGCGACAACCGCAGAACTGGCGGCTAGCGCGACGAAGGCGTGCAGGTAAGCGGCTTTGTCGGTGTTGCCGTCGCGATGTTCGGGGGCAGCGAACCAGCCGCCGTGTTCGGCGTCACGCAATGGGCCGCTGAGGGCTTTGATGCCGTGATCCACCAGCTCGGCGAAACCCGGCAAGCCCTGGATGTGAGCCATGGCGAAGCTGTGGGTCATTCGCGCAGTGTTCATGGTTTCGGCGTGGGCGTTGGCCGGGAGGCAGCCCTTTTCATCAAGATTGCCGAAGCCTTCGGCGAGCTTCGAAGCCTTGGCAAACGCCAACAGGCGCAGGCCTTCGACGGCGAGCCATTGCTGATGGGCGGGTGCGTTCAGCCAACTGCTGAAAGCGGGTTGGAAGGTGTCCATGGGGTGCCTTTTTTGTTGTTATGACTGGGGGCAGTCTAAACAACGGGCGGTGGCGGGCTTGTAACGAAGGGGGCGAGTTATGTCACCAGCTTGTGACATTTTTCTTGAGGAATGTGTTGAAGGATATGACGCCATCGCGAGCAAGCTCGCTCCCACAGGGGTTATGCGTTTTACACAGATCCAATGTGGGAGCGAGCTTGCTCGCGATGAACGATAACGCTGTGTGGCTAATCAACACTGCGAGGCAACTGCAACGTCACCCGCAACCCGCCCTCACGCAAATTCTGCAGGCTGACCTCACCCCCATGGCTATGCGCAATATTTCGCGCAATACCCAACCCCAACCCATAACCCTGCTGCTGCCCGGCCAGGCGAAAGTGCGGCTCGAACACCTGCTCCATCCGCTGTTCCGGCACGCCTGGCCCTTCATCGTCCACATGCAGGATGAACGCACTCTGGTCGTCATCAATGTGCAAATGCGCTTTCTGCCCATACTTCAAGGCATTGTCGATCAGGTTGCCGATGCAACGCTTGAGCGCCAGCGGCTTCCCCGGATACGCCGCCAGCGCACGCCCTTGCTGGGTGACGCGACCATTGCCGTTGGGCGCCAGGTACGGCTCCACCAGACAATCAAGCACGTGGTTAAGGTCCACCGGTTCGATGTTTTCGTGGATGTCAGTGTCTTTCACGCATTGCAACGCGCCTTTGACCAGCAGCTCCAGCTCATCCAGATCACGGCCGAACTTGGCTTGCAGCGTTTCGTCTTCGAGCAATTCAACGCGTAACCGCAAGCGGGTAATCGGCGTGCGCAAGTCATGGGAAATCGCGCTGAACAACTGGCTGCGCTCGGTCAGGTAACGGCTGATGCGTTCGCGCATCGCATTGAAGGCGCGGCCGACCTCGACCACTTCACTGCCGCCTCTCTCGGCCACGGGTTCGACTTCCGCGCCGAGGGACATGTCCCGTGCTGCCCGCGCCAAACGCTTGAGCGGCCGGCTCTGCCAGTGCACCAGCAGGCCAATGAACAACAGCAAGAAGCCGCTGGTGAGCACGATGAACCAGACTTGCTGCGCCGGCAGGCCTTGCTCTTCAAGACTGGTGTAGGGCTCGGGCAACAGGGAGGCGATGTACAGCCACTCGCCCGGTGCCATCTGGATTTGCGTGACCAATACCGGTGGGTTTACCGGTTCCAGGGTCAGCGCGTAATGCGCCCAGGAGCGCGGCAATTCATCGAGTTTCAGGCCGCCGTTGAAGATCCGCAGGTCTTCGGGGCTGACGAATGTCACCGAGATATCAATGTCCTGGCCCAGGGACTGGCGCAGCACTTCGTCCACCGCCTTGAGCACGGCTTCCTTGCGCGGGGTGATCGGCAGCACTTCCATGCCCAAGGGTTTGTCGTTGAGCGTCACCACAAAACGGGTGCCGCCCATGCTGCGCAACTGGTCGAGTACCAATGGCCGAAACGCTACCGGCAGAGAGCGGAAGTAACTGACGCTGGCCGTCATCGAATGAGCGAGGCTTCGGGCGCTGGTGACCAGGCCTTCTAGTTGGGTGGCGCGCAGTTGCGAGACCCAGATCACGCTCGACAGCGTCTGGGCGAACAACACCGCCAACAGCGTCAGCAGCAACATCCGCCCGAGCAGCGAGCGCGGCACGGGAATCCGTGCGGCGAGCTTGCGGAAAAACTCAGTGGCCATTGCTGGCAACCACATTGGCGGCCAGTTGATAGCCGCTGCCGCGCACGGTACGGATCAGCCGCGGCGGCTTTTCGGTGTCGCGCAAGCGCTGGCGCAAACGGCTGACGGCCATGTCGACGATGCGATCCAGCGGCATCAAATCGCGGCCACGGGTGGCGTTGCCGATGGTGTCGCGGTCGAGGATTTCCTGGGGGTGATCGAGGAACAGTTTCAGCAGCGCGAAATCGGCGCCGGAGAGAATCACTTCTTCGCCGTCGATGTGGAACAGGCGATGGCTGACCATGTCCAGCCGCCAGTCATCGAAGGCCAGCACTTCACTGCCGGAACGTTCCTGACCGAACTGCGCGCGACGCAACAAGGCTTTGATGCGCGCCTGTAATTCGCGTGGGCTGAAGGGCTTGCCGAGGTAATCGTCGGCGCCCAATTCCAGACCGATGACACGGTCGGCCTCGTCGGAGCTGGCCGTGAGCATGATGATTGGCACCTGAGCCTGACGCGGGTGCTGACGGATCCAGCGGCAGAGGCTGAAGCCGTCTTCGTCCGGGAGCATCACATCGAGGATCACCAGATCGCTCGGTGCCTCGTTCATCGCCTGACGAAACCCCGCACCGTCGGGCGTGGTACGAACCTGGAAACCGGCGCGGGTCAGGTAGGTGTCCAGCAACTCGCGTATCTCTTGATCGTCATCGACCAACAAAATCGACTTGTTGACTGAGCTCACGGGGCGGCGTCCTTGTTGTTTGAATTGGGCGGATTATGCCTGATGGACCTTGGATATTTGTTGCCTGTTCTGGCCTCATCGCGAGCAAGCTCGCTCCCACAAGGGATAAATACACATTCTGAAAATGTAAGTAATCCTGTGGGAGCGAGCTTGCTCGCGATGAAGGCGACTCGGTCTTAGGCCTGGTCGAGCGCCACACCCGCGCCAACAAGGCCGGAATACGGCGCCGTCACCAGCCACACCGGGATGCCTTTGAAGTAATCGCTCATGCAGCCCTTGTCGGCAAAGCACCGGGCAAAGCCGCTTTCGATGAAGAAATCGGCGAACCGCGGAATCACCCCGCCCACGATGTACACGCCACCCCGTCCGCCCGTGGTCAGCACATTGTTGCCGGCCACACGACCCAGCCAGCAGCAGAACTGCTCAAGCACTTCCAGGGCAATCGGATCGCCGGCCAGACCGGCTGCGGTAATCGACTCGGGGGAATCCAGCACCGGTTCATGACCGTCCACTGCACAAATGGCCCGATAGACCCGCGGCAAGCCGCTGCCGCTCAATGCCGTTTCAGCGCTGACATGGCCGATCTCATTGAAGATGTGCTGCCACAGTTGAGTTTCCCGCGGACTGCTCAGCGGCAAATCGACGTGACCACCCTCTCCTGGCAACGCGGCAAACCGCCCCTCACCGAGATCGAGCAACGTGCCGACACCGAGGCCAGTCCCCGGACCAATCACCACCGCCGGCCGCAACGGTTCCGCCGTGCCTTCGCAGACCACCCGATACTCGTCCGGCTGCAAACGGGTCATGCCGAGCGCCATCGCCGAGAAGTCATTGACCAGCAACAGTTGATCCACCTGCAACGTCTTGCAGAACCCCTTGCGGCTGAGTCGCCAGTGATTGTTGGTGAACTTGAATTCATCGCCGCTGACGGGACCGGCGACCGACAGGCACACCGAACCGATCGAACCCGACTCCAGGCCAAGCCCGCTCAGGTAGAGGGCAATGGCCTCTTCCGGGCTGGCGTGAGCGGCCGTCGCCAACACCTGGATCGATTCCAGCTGCTGGTTTTTCCACAACGCGAAACGTGCGTTGGTCCCACCGATGTCACCGACCAAAGCCAGTTTCAATTAAGCGTCTCCAGGGCAGAAGTAAAGGCGCTGGCGCCCTGCTCCGCCGAGCTGAAGGCCATGCGCATGAAACCAAACAGTTCGCGACCGCTGCCGATGTTATTGCCCAACAGGCCCTTGGCAGGTTCGCGCGCTGCGAATTCGTCGGCGTCCACCTTAAGCTCCAAAGTGCCTTTGACGCCATCGACGCGGATGATATCGCCCTCTTGCACCCGCGCCAAAGCGCCGCCCACATACGCTTCGGGGCTGACGTGAATCGCCGCCGGGATTTTCCCCGACGCACCGGACATGCGCCCGTCGGTCACCAGCGCGACTTTGAAGCCACGATCCTGCAGCACGCCGAGGAACGGCGTCATCTTGTGCAGCTCCGGCATGCCGTTGGAACGCGGCCCCTGGAAGCGCATCACGGCGACAAAGTCTTTCTCCAGCAAACCGGCCTTGAATGCATCGGCCAAATCCTGCTGATCCTGGAACACCATGGCCGGTGCTTCGACGATCTGGTTTTCCAAAGCAACGGCGGACACTTTCATGACTCCGCGGCCGAGGTTGCCTTCCATCACCCGCAAGCCGCCCTCTGGTGAGAACGCACGCGCCACCGGACGCAGGATGGTTTCGTCGAGGCTTTCGATCGGGCCTTCGCGCCAGACCAATTCGCCGTTTTCGAGGAATGGTTCCATGGTGTAGCGACTCAGACCGTGGCCCAGCACCGTGTTGACGTTTTCGTGCAGCAAGCCGGCTTCCAGCAGTTCGCGGATCAGGAACGACATGCCGCCCGCAGCCTGGAAGTGGTTGATGTCGGCTTTGCCGTTCGGGTAGACGTGGCTCAGGGTCGGCACCACCTCGGAGAGGTCGGCCATGTCCTGCCAGGTCAACTGAATGCCCGCCGCCATGGCGATCGCCGGCATGTGCAGGGTGTGGTTGGTCGAGCCGCCGGTGGCGTGCAACGCGACAATCGAGTTGACCAGCGAACGTTCGTCGACGATTTCGCCGATCGGCATGAAGTCGCCGCTCTGCTTGGTCAGACGCGTGACTTGATGCGCCGCTTCGCGGGTCAGGGCATCGCGCAACGGGGTGTTCGGGTTGACGAAAGAGGCGCCCGGCAAGTGCAGGCCCATGACTTCCATCAGCAACTGGTTGGTGTTGGCTGTGCCGTAAAAGGTGCAGGTACCCGGGCTGTGGTAGGACTTCATCTCCGATTCCAGCAGCTCTTCGCGGCTGGCCTTGCCTTCGGCATAGCGCTGGCGCACGTCGGCTTTCTGCTTGTTGGAAATGCCCGAAACCATCGGCCCGCCCGGCACGAAGATCGTCGGCAGATGACCGAAACGCAGTGCGCCCATCATCAGGCCCGGCACGATTTTGTCGCAGATGCCGAGCATCAGCGCGCCGTCGAACATGTTGTGGGACAGCGCCACGGCGGTGGACAGCGCAATCACTTCGCGGCTCGGCAGGCTCAGTTCCATGCCCGGTTCGCCCTGGGTCACGCCATCGCACATGGCGGGGGTGCCGCCGGCGAACTGGCCGACGGAGCCGATTTCACGCAGGGCTTTTTTGATCTGTTCAGGAAAGACTTCGTACGGCTGGTGCGCCGAGAGCATGTCGTTATAGGACGAAACAATCGCAATGTTGGCGGAGTTCATCATCCGCAGACTGTTCTTGTCGTCGGTGCCGCAACCGGCCACGCCGTGGGCGAAGTTGGCGCATTGCAGCTTGCCGCGCATGGGACCGTCGCTGGCAGCACCACGAATCAGTGCAAGGTAAGCCTCACGCGTGGCGCGGCTGCGGGCGATAAGCCGTTCGGTGACCTCAAGGACGCGGGGATGCATGTTTAGAACTCCAGGCTAACGGATGTGGCGACCTGATTGTCTATGCTGATCAAGAGCCGTTGTCGATGGGATGACAGACGGTTTTCTTGATCGGTCGGACCAGTTGATTCAGGTCACTCGTTGTAGATTGAACAAAATATTGCCATTAAAAAGGCTTGTTTTCTATTTTTATGCGAATAATCTTGTAATTCCAACAACAAAACGACGGCGGCCCTGTTAAATGACTCTTCGAATCGCAATCAATGGTTTTGGCCGAATTGGCCGTAACGTCCTGCGCGCACTGTATACCCAAGGTTATCGCCAGGATCTGCAGATCGTTGCCATCAATGACCTGGGCGACAGCGCGATGAACGCTCATCTGCTCAAGTACGACACTGTTCACGGCACGTTCGATGCCGATGTCCAGCACGATCGGGAAAGCCTGACCGTCAACGGCGACCGTATTTCTGTCAGCGCCATTCGCAACCCGGCCGAACTGCCGTGGGCCGCCGAGAAGATCGACGTCGTATTCGAATGCACCGGTTTGTTCACCGACCGCGACAAAGCCGCCGCGCATATTACGGCCGGCGCACGCAAAGTGATCATCTCGGCTCCGGCCAAAGGCGCCGACGCCACGGTGGTGTATGGCGTTAACCACGACATTCTGCGCCAATCGCACCAGATCATTTCCAATGCTTCGTGCACCACCAACTGCCTGGCCCCGGTGGCTCAGGTGTTGCACCGCGAGCTGGGAATCGAAAGCGGTCTGATGACCACTATTCACGCCTACACCAACGATCAGCACCTGACCGACGTCTATCATGTCGATCCGTATCGTGCGCGTTCGGCCACGCAGAACATGATCCCGAGCAAAACCGGTGCGGCTGAAGCAGTCGGTCTGGTGCTGCCGGAACTGGCGGGCAAACTGACCGGTATGTCGGTGCGCGTGCCGGTGATCAACGTGTCGCTGGTGGACCTGACCGTGCAACTCAAACGCGAAGCATCGGCCGATGAAGTGAACGCACTGCTGAAAGAAGCCAGCCAGCACTCGAAGATTCTCGGTTACAACACCCTGCCGCTGGTCTCCAGCGACTTCAACCACAACCCGCTGTCGTCGATCTTTGACGCCAACCACACCAAGTCCAGCGGCAAGCTGCTCAAGGTGCTGGCCTGGTACGACAACGAATGGGGCTTCTCCAACCGCATGCTCGATAACTGCCTGGCGCTGTGCAACGCTGAATAAACCGATGACCACCGTAGGCGGCCCGAAGGTTCAACGATCAAAAGATCGCAGCCTTCGGCAGCTCCTACAGGTTTTGCGTCGCACCATGCCTTTGTAGGAGCTGCCGAAGGCTGCGATCTTTTGATCTTCAGCGCCGACGGCGGATAAACGTCTGGAGCAGCACCGATGATCGGTATCAGCTTTACGCAAAAGACCCTGGCAGCGCGCAAGCGTATTGCCTTGGTCGCCCATGACCACTGCAAGGTGTTTTTGCTGGACTGGGCCGAGCGGCAGAAAGGCAGGCTCGCACAGCATGAACTGGTCGCCACCGGCACCACCGGGTTGTTGTTGCAACAACGCCTGGATTTGCCTGTGGAGAGTATGATCAGCGGCCCGTTGGGCGGCGACCAGCAACTCGGTGCGCGCATCGCCGAGCAGCGGGTCGATATGCTGGTGTTCTTCTGGGACCCGTTCGAACCACAGCCGCACGACCCGGACATCAAGGCGTTATTGCGCGTCGCGGCCGTCTGGAACATTCC
This sequence comes from Pseudomonas rossensis, assembly GCF_039888995.1. Lineage (NCBI taxonomy): Bacteria > Pseudomonadati > Pseudomonadota > Gammaproteobacteria > Pseudomonadales > Pseudomonadaceae > Pseudomonas > Pseudomonas rossensis. Next base: position 31,050 of record NZ_JBBWCB010000067.1, read on the forward strand.
GGTGGCCTGCAATGAATGCAGCGCCGACTACCTGCTCAGCAGCCCGATGATGGACCAGGCGCACGAACATCGGATCCCCGATTACGCGACCTATCTGCTGGGCCGCGCCTAGCCCTTCGAAAATCAGCTTCACAAATCAATACTTGACCACTCAAGCGGATGATAAGCATTATCATTCGCTCGAAATGGATCAGGTCCTCCCGTGAGTCAATCTCGCTTCAATCACGTCTTCATCGCCCAGCGAGTCTCTCTGCTGCGCACGTTGGAGCGGATGGTCAACAATCACAGCACCGCCGAAGACCTCCTGCAGGAGACCTACCTGCGAGTGACCCGGGCGCTCAGTGAGCGGGCCATCGATCACCTTGAGCCCTTCGTTTTCCAGACCGCCCGCAACCTGGCGCTGGACCATTTGCGTGCGCGGCGCATCCAGTCCCGCACGATGCTCGACGACGTGCCTCTGGACGTGGTGGAAAGCATCGCCGCCCCCGCCAGCAGTGCCGAGGACGCCGCCCATGCCGAACAATTGCTCGAGCGCTTGAACGTGAGCCTCAATGAACTCAGCGCCCGTCAGCAGCAGATTTTCATCCTCAGTCGTCTGCACGGGCACAGCTATCTGGAGATCGCCGAGAAGCTTGGCGTGTCATTGAGCACCGTGCAAAAGGAGCTGAAACTGATCATGGCGATTTGCATCGGCGGGGCCGAACGGTTAAACGGCGACTGAATCTGTAGGGTAATTCTCTATGTGTGAGGATGACCTGCACTGACTATCGGGCTTTGCTACCCTTGCCCCACTTTCAAGC
>NZ_JBBWCB010000068.1:0-31616 GCF_039888995.1 Pseudomonas rossensis
ATGTAGAACTTGCCGGGCATGTGGCAATCCACGCACTGCGAACCCGGTTGGTCCATGGTGTGGCGGGTGTGTTCGATGGAATCGTAATTCTTCGCTTGCAGGCCCTGGCCATCAACGCCTGCCACCGAGGTCTTGCCGGCGGCGTTGTGGCATTGCAGGCAGACACCGTTGCCCGGCGCCTTGAGCTCGGTGCTGTGCGGGTTGTGGCAGTTGCTGCAGCGCACGCCCTTGTCGAACATTTTGCTCTGGGCGAAGGAGCCGTGTTCGAACACTTCGTCCTTGATCTTGCCGTCCAGTGCGTACAACTCGCGGGTCAGGGTGCTCGGCAGGTAGTCATCCATCAAGCGTTTGCCAGCGGTGAAGCCGTCGCCCAGTGGCGCACGGCGCGAGTGGCAGCGGGCGCAGGTTTCGATTTCGACAGTGGCGTTCTTGTCCTTCAGGTCGACGGCAAAACCGGCATGGACCAGGTCACCTTTTTTTGCCGTCCATTCCAGGTGATTGGAGGCCGGACCGTGGCAAGCCTGACAACCGACACCAAGGCTGTTCCAGTGACTGTCGAAGGTGTTTTTCGCGGCATCGAAATTGCGTTTGTAACCGGTGGTGTGGCACTCGACGCACATGAAGTTGGCGTTCTGGCTCGGCTTGCTCCAGTGCACGGGTCTTTGAAGTTCACGCCTTGGCCCGGATAGAGGTGAAACCAGCGGTGTTTTTCGGTATCCCAGGCCACGCCGAGGGCTTGCAACCGACCTTCGCCGACCTCGATCAGGTATTGCTGCAACGGCGCGATGCCGAAGGTGTAGGCGACCTTGAAGTCGGCATTCCTGCCGTCAATCCCGGGGGTATTGACCCAGAACCCGTCGCCCTTGCGCGAGAAACGAGTGATTTCGTTTTCCGCTTTGAAGGTGACGTTATTGAAGTCGCCCAGCATCGTCTCGGCATTGGCTTCCTGCATCGCCAATTGGTGATGGGAACCTTGCCAGTCCTTGACCTGCTCGCTGTGGCAGCCTTGGCATTGTTGCTCATCGACCATCGTTGCCGGCGCCACGACGATCGGTTGCGGTTTGGCCGGCTGAGCGACCGGCGTACTGACAGGCGCATACGTCACGGGGGCCGGTTTGCTGCTGAACAGAAACCAGCCGATGCCCGCTATGGCCAACAGCAAAACGCCGAGGCTCACGGGAAACAGGTAACGGTTAATGAAGGTCGGTGGCGAATCAGGGTTTGGCTGTGCCGCTTTATTTTTATGTTTCGGCATTGCGACTTCCATAGTCCGGGTGCGTTTGCCGTCGGGCGCGCTTTCAAGCTCGATGCAGATTTGCCGGATGGCCGGCGTCTGTCAAATGACGGTTGTGATCCACTGTGCGGCTTTGCCATCCTCGGGTGCCACGGTCACGGTGATGCGCTGGGTGGACCCCAAACTCGACATCAACAAATTCACCAGTGTTTACATCGAACCGACCCAGCTCTATCCCAAACCTCAACCGACCGTGAAAATCCCTCAGGCGACCCTGAACGGGATCACCCGTTACTACGATCAGGCACTCAAGCGCGAAATCGGTAAATCCCTGCCGTTGGCCGCAGGTCCTGGTCCGGGTGTGATCGTGGTGCGCGCCGCCATCACCGCCTTGAGCAGCAAGACCGAAGGCCTGAAACCCTATGAAGTGATCCCGATCGCTTTGGTGGCAGCGGCTGTGAGCCCGGCCAGTGGCATTCGCGATCAGGAAACCGACCTGGCCACTGAGGCACTTGTGGGAATGATGTGGAGTTGCTGCATCACTCACCGGCAGGTCGCCGCCTGAACGCCGAGTTTGTCACGGAGTTCTTCCTGTCACTGCGCGTAGGAAACCAGCGGCAAGGCCCACAGATAACTTTGGGTCGTCTGTTGGAAATCCAGCTCGGCGTAAAGCCTGGCGATCGATTCTTGGGCCGGCGATTCGCCCGCCATCGCGATCTTGCCGATCCGCATATCGAGGTCCTGAGCACCGACGCCGCAACTGACGAACATCGTCATCAGGCTGAAACCGGCTGCGCGAATTGCAACGTGCATATCAAAGTCCTCATTGGCCGAAGGTGACGTTGGTCCCGGCGAACTGTGCGAATTGCGGTATGCCATCGCCGTTGCTGTAGCCGCCGTTTGGGTGGGGGCGAGTGTTGATTGGCACGGTGGCGCGCAGCAACTGCGCCACACCAATAATATCGCCGGGAGCGAGGGTTAAGTGCCACGCATCAGAACGTCATTGGTGTGGACATTGGTGTCGTGAGGCGCGGGCGTGTAGTCATCCTGGAGGGTGGGTACCGGGCCTGTAGGACACTCTGTTGAAGCTAGCAGCTGACGCCGGGTTCGCCAGCCGAAGGGGGAATCCTTGGTTTTTGGTACACGTTTGCGTGAGTTCCGTGTACTAAAAAGTTGTTGGGAAACAGGGGGTAGAGATCCATGGACTGCCGATGTGGCGAGGGGGACAAGCCCCCTTGCCACATTGATTGGATTATTCAGCGTTTTTTCGCCTGCTCGCGAAGTCGCTCCTCCTGCTCTCGCAACTCCGGTGTGAACTCAGCCCCGAAATCTTCGGCCTCGAACACCTGGCGAATCTCGATCTCGGCGTCGGTGCCTGGCATCGGGTTGGGGCAGCGCTTGACCCAGTCGATCGCCTCCTGCTTCGACTTCACGTTCCATAGCCAGTAGCCGGCGATCAGCTCTTGGGTTTCGGCGAACGGGCCGTCGATCACCGTGCGCTTTTCACCTGAGAATCGCACCCGGGCGCCCTTGCTGCTGGGTTGCAGGCCATCGCACTCGATGAGGATGCCGGCTTTGACCAGCTCCTCGTTGTAGTTGCCCATCGCGGTCATCAGTTCCTCGCTGGGCATCACACCGGCCTCGGAATCCTGGCTGGCTTTCACAATGATCATGAATCGCATGGTCTTATCTCCGCTGGATGTGAGTGACTCACAGGCTAGTCGAATAGCCATCGCCTGAATCGACAATGCGTCTTACGGATGATCGCCGAAAAGCAGATTTGTTTCTCGACACTAAACTCGCTATGCGGTGATGGGGGCGGGTTGTATCCAATGCGTGCGACGAGACTTCACAATTTGTATCTGGGCATAGGTCGTCGGGCCATTTCGTGGTTAACTTCGGCCTCTTCAAAATTCTCTACAACAACGTTCAGAAGGACTCCGTTCATGGCTCAAGTCACTCTTAAAGGCTCCCCGGTTCAAGTCAACGGCCAACTGCCACAAGCCGGTTCCAAGGCGCCAGCCTTTTCCCTGGTTGCCGGCAATCTGTCCGACGTGACCCTGGCGAGCTTCGCCGGCAAGCGCAAAGTGCTGAACATCTTCCCAAGCGTCGATACCCCGACCTGCGCCACTTCGGTTCGCAAGTTCAACGCCCAGGCCAGTGATGTCGCCAACACTGTCGTGCTGTGCATCTCCGCTGACCTGCCGTTCGCTCAAGCTCGCTTCTGCGGTGCCGAAGGCCTGGAAAACGTACAGAACCTGTCGACCCTGCGCGGTTCCGAGTTCATCGAGAACTACGGCGTGGCCATCGCGGACGGCCCGCTCAAAGGCCTGACGGCCCGTGCCGTCGTGGTTCTGGACGAAAACGACAACGTTCTGCACAGCGAACTGGTCAAGGAAATCGCTGAAGAACCGAACTACGAAGCAGCACTTGCCGTTCTTAAATAAGTAAAGCATTACAATTGTTAACGGCCTGGCCCTGTCCAGGCCGTTTTCATTTGTGCTTCAGTGTCTTAGATAAATCTCCTGTTACGTAAGCCGAAGGTAAATTGCCGGTAAAGCCGCTTTGCTTAATGCCCGCCAGTGCTTATCGTTCAGCCTCCTGTAGAAGAAGCCCACGCGCCCAATGGTTGATCATTCCATGCAATCCTCCGTTTCCCGTAGTCCCCGTCGCTGGCTGTTAGGCCTGCTTGTCCTGTTGGTCATCGCTGGCCTGTGCTGGAAATTCTGGCCCGCCGGCACTGCCCAAAAAGAGGGCGCAGGGCAAAAAGCCGTTGCCGGGCATACCGGCAGGTCGGGGGGGATGCGTCCCGGTTTTGGCGGGGCGACCGGGCCCGTTCCAGTGCGTGTCGCGCCAGCGGTCAAGGGCGACTTCCCGCTGTACTACAAGGCGCTGGGCACCGTGACGGCGCTGAACACCATCAATGTGCGCAGCCGCGTCGGCGGTGAGCTGATGAAGATCTCCTTCGAGGAAGGGCAGATGGTCAAGGCTGGCGATCTGCTGGCTGAAATCGACCCGCGTCCTTACCAGAACGCCTTGCTTCAGGCCGAAGGCACGTTGCTGCAGAACCAGGCACAACTGAAAAACGCCCAGGTCGATGTGGAACGCTATCGCGGCCTGTATCGCGAAGACAGTATCGCCAAGCAGACCCTGGACACCGCCGAAGCGCTGGTGGGCCAGTATCAGGGCACGGTCAAAACCAATCAGGCGGCGGTTAACGACGCCAAGCTCAATCTGGAATTCACCAAAATCCGCGCCCCGATTGCCGGGCGTGTGGGCTTGCGTCAGCTGGATGTCGGCAACCTGGTGGCAGCCAACGACACCACCGCGCTGGTGATCATCACCCAGACCCAACCGATCAGCGTTGCCTTCACCTTGCCGGAAAACAGCCTCGACGTTGTACTGGCGCGCTACCGCACCGGCGCCAAGTTGCCGGCCGAAGCCTGGGACCGTGGCGACACCAAGTTGCAGGCCACCGGCGTTTTGCAGAGCCTGGACAACCAGATCGACGTCACCACCGGTACCCTGAAATTCAAGGCTCGTTACGAGAACCGCGATCAGGCGCTGTTCCCGAACCAGTTCGTCAACGTCCACCTGCTGGCCGACACCCTCAAAGACGTGGTGCTCGCACCTTCGGCAGCGATTCAGTTCGGCACCAACGGCACGTTTGTCTACGCCCTGGACGGCGACAAGAAAGTCGCGATTCGTCAGTTGAAAGTCGGCGCCAGTGACGGTGAAAACACCGTGATTATTGAAGGCCTGGCCCCTGGGGATCGCGTGGTCCTTGAAGGCACCGACCGCTTGAAGGAAGGAAGCGAAGTGGAAGTGGTCAACGACACCAAGGATGTACCGACCACCCCGACCGGGCACCTGCAAGGCAAATCGGCCGCCACGGCGCCTGACGCGACGACCACCGACAAGGCGAAAAAGGGCGGCGCATGAACATCTCGCGGCTGTTCATCCTTCGGCCGGTAGCCACTACCCTGAGCATGCTGGCCATTATCCTGGCCGGCGTGATCGCCTATCGGCTGTTGCCGGTGTCGGCATTGCCTCAGGTCGATTACCCGACCATCCGCGTCATGACGCTGTATCCCGGTGCCAGCCCGGATGTCATGACCAGCGCCGTGACCGCGCCCCTTGAGCGTCAATTCGGGCAGATGCCCGGCCTGACCCAGATGGCTTCGACCAGTTCCGGCGGCGCTTCAGTGCTGACCCTGCGTTTCAGCCTCGACATCAACATGGACGTCGCCGAGCAGCAGGTGCAGGCGGCGATCAACGCTGCGACCAATTTGCTGCCCAAGGACCTGCCGGCGCCGCCGGGGTACAACAAGGTCAACCCGGCGGACACCCCAGTGCTGTCGCTGGCCATCACCTCCAAGACCATGCTGCTGCCCAAGCTCAATGACTTGGTCGACACGCGCATGGCGCAGAAAATTGCCCAGATCAGCGGCGTCGGCATGGTCAGCATTGCCGGTGGCCAGCGTCAGGCCGTGCGGATCAAGGTCAACCCCGAGGCGCTGGCGGCCAATGGCTTGAACCTGTCTGACGTACGCACCTTGATCGGTGCGTCCAACGTCAACCAGCCCAAGGGCAACTTCGACGGCCCGACCCGGGTGTCGATGCTCGATGCAAACGATCAACTGACCTCGCCCAAGGACTACGCCAACCTGATCCTCGCCTACGCCAACGGCGCGCCGCTGCGGCTCAAGGACGTGGCGGAGATTGTCGATGGCGCGGAAAACGAACGCCTGGCGGCGTGGGCCAATGAAAACCAGGCGGTGCTGCTGAACATTCAGCGTCAGCCCGGAGCCAACGTCATCGAAGTGGTCGACCGGATCAAGGCCTTGCTGCCGAGCATCACCGACAACTTGCCGGCCGGCCTCGAAGTCACCGTGCTGACCGACCGCACCCAGACTATCCGCGCCTCGGTCACCGACGTGCAGCACGAATTGTTGATCGCCATTGCGCTGGTCGTGATGGTGACCTTCCTGTTCCTGCGTCGGGCCAGCGCCACGATTATTCCGTCGGTCGCGGTCCCACTGTCGCTGATCGGTACCTTCGGCGTGATGTACCTCGCGGGTTTCTCGGTCAATAACCTGACCCTGATGGCACTGACCATCGCCACCGGTTTCGTGGTGGACGATGCGATCGTCATGCTGGAGAACATTTCCCGATTTATCGAAGAGGGCGACAGTCCCCTGAATGCGGCGCTCAAGGGCGCCAAACAGATCGGCTTCACGCTGATCTCCCTGACCCTGTCGCTGATCGCAGTACTGATCCCGTTGCTGTTCATGGCCGACGTGGTAGGGCGGTTGTTCCGCGAATTTGCCATTACCCTGGCGGTGGCGATCCTGATCTCCCTGGTGGTGTCCCTGACACTGACGCCGATGATGTGCGCGCGGTTGCTCAAACGTGAGCCGAAGGAAGAAGATCAGGGCCGTTTCTACCGTGCCAGCGGCGCCACAATTGATTGGATGATCGCGGCTTACGGGCGCAAGTTAAAGTGGGTTCTCAAGCATCAACCGCTGACCCTGATGGTGGCCATCGGCACGCTGGCGTTGACCGTATTCCTTTACATGGTGGTGCCCAAGGGCTTCTTCCCGGTGCAGGACACCGGGGTGATCCAGGGTATTTCCGAGGCGCCGCAGTCGATTTCCTTTGCGGCCATGAGTGAACGTCAGCAGGAACTGGCCAAAGTGATCCTGGCGGATCCGGCGGTGGAGAGCTTGTCGTCCTACATTGGCGTGGACGGTGACAACTCGACGCTCAATAGCGGTCGCCTGCTGATCAACCTCAGATCCCACAGCAATCGCGACCTGAGCGCCACCGAGGTGATTGCACGTCTGCAACCGGAACTGGACAAACTCACCGGCATTCGCCTGTTCATGCAACCGGTGCGGGATCTGACCATCGAAGACCGCGTCAGCCGGACTCAATATCAGTTCAGCATGTCGTCGCCGGATTCCGAGCTGCTCAGTCTGTGGAGCGGTCGTCTGGTGGACGCACTGGCCCAACGGCCGGAGCTGACCGACGTCGCCAGCGATTTGCAGGACAAAGGCCTGCAGGTGTATCTGGTGATCGACCGCGATGCGGCGTCGCGGGTCGGGGTGTCGGTGTCGAACATCACCGATGCGCTGTACGACGCCTTCGGTCAGCGGCAGATTTCCACCATCTACACCCAGGCCAGCCAATATCGCGTGGTGCTGCAGTCGCAGTCCGGCGAGAGGATCGGTCCGGAGGCGCTGAATCAGATTCACGTGAAAACCACCGACGGCGGGCAAGTGCGCCTGTCCAGTCTGGCGCACATCGAGGAGCGTCAGGCCCAACTGGCGATCACTCATATCGGGCAGTTTCCGGCAGTGATGATGTCCTTCAACCTCGCGCCCGGCGTAGCGCTGGGGCATGCGGTGGAGATCATCGACCAGGTGCAGAAGGACATCGGCATGCCGATTGGCGTGCAGACCCAGTTCCAGGGCGCGGCCGAGGCATTCCAGGCGTCGCTGTCGAGCACCTTGCTGCTGATTCTGGCGGCGGTGGTCACCATGTACATCGTGCTCGGTGTGCTGTACGAGAGCTACATCCACCCGATCACCATTCTCTCGACCTTGCCCTCGGCGGCGGTCGGCGCTTTGCTGGCGCTGCTGTTGAGCGGCAATGACCTGGGCATGATCGCGATCATCGGCATCATTTTGCTGATCGGCATCGTGAAAAAGAACGCGATCATGATGATCGACTTCGCCCTCGACGCTGAACGCAATCAGGGCATAGACCCGGAAACGGCGATCTATCAGGCGGCGCTACTGCGTTTCCGGCCGATTCTGATGACCACACTGGCGGCGTTGTTCGGTGCGGTGCCGCTGATGCTGGCGACCGGTTCCGGCGCGGAACTGCGTCAACCGTTGGGTCTGGTGATGGTGGGTGGCTTGTTGGTGAGTCAAGTGCTGACGCTGTTTACCACTCCAGTCATCTATCTGTATTTCGACCGCCTCGGTCGGCGCTGGGGTCGCAAGTCTGAAGCCGTGGAAGCGGTAGAACAGCCATGAACCTGTCCGGACCTTTCATCAAGCGCCCGGTCGCGACGATGTTGCTGAGCCTGGCGATCCTGCTGCTGGGCGGCGTGAGCTTCGGCCTGTTGCCGGTGGCGCCGTTGCCGCAGATGGATTTCCCGGTGATTGTGGTCCAGGCGAGTCTGCCCGGTGCTAGCCCGGAGGTCATGGCCTCGACGGTGGCCACGCCGCTGGAGCGCTCTTTCGGCGCCATAGCCGGGGTCAACACCATGAGCAGCCGCTCCAGCCAGGGCTCGACCCGGGTGATTTTGCAGTTCGACCTGGACCGCGACATCAACGGCGCGGCGCGGGAAGTGCAGGCGGCGATCAACGCTTCGCGCAACCTGCTGCCGAGCGGGATGCGCAGCATGCCGACCTACAAGAAGGTCAACCCGTCCCAGGCGCCGGTCATGGTGCTGTCGCTGACCTCCGACGTACTGGAAAAAGGCCAGCTCTACGATTTGGCCTCGACGATTCTGTCCCAGAGCGTGTCTCAGGTGCAGGGTGTCGGCGAAGTGCAGATCGGCGGCAGTTCCCTGCCGGCGGTGCGCATCGAACTCGAACCGCAGGCGCTCAACCAGTACGGCGTAGCGCTGGACGATGTGCGCAACACCATCGCCAACGCCAACGTGCGCAGGCCAAAAGGGTCGGTCGAAGACGGTCAGCGGCTGTGGCAGGTTCAGGCCAACGATCAACTGGAAAAAGCCAAGGATTACGAGTCGCTGATCATTCACTACGCGGACGGCGCGGCCCTGCGCCTGAAGGACGTAGCCAAGGTCAGCGACGGCGTCGAAGACCGCTACAACAGCGGTTTCTTCAACAACGACGCGGCGGTGCTGCTGGTGATCAACCGCCAGGCCGGCGCCAACATCATCGAGACGGTCAACGAAATCAAGGCTCAACTGCCGGCGTTGCAGGCCGTGTTGCCGGCCAGCGTCAAACTGAACGTGGCGATGGACCGGTCGCCGGTGATCAAGGCGACCTTGCACGAAGCGGAAATGACCCTGCTGATTGCCGTGGCGTTGGTGATTCTGGTGGTCTTCCTGTTCCTCGGTAACTTCCGCGCCTCGTTGATTCCGACCCTTGCGGTGCCTGTGTCCCTCGTCGGCACCTTTGCGGTGATGTACCTCTATGGATTCTCCCTGAACAACCTGTCGCTGATGGCGCTGATTCTGGCCACCGGACTGGTGGTGGACGACGCCATTGTGGTGCTGGAGAACATTTCCCGGCACATCGACAAAGGCGTACCGCCGATGAAGGCCGCGTACCTGGGGGCGCAGGAAGTCGGCTTCACCTTGCTGTCGATGAACGTCTCGCTGGTGGCGGTGTTCCTGTCGATCCTGTTCATGGGCGGGATTATTGAAAGCTTGTTTCGCGAGTTTTCCATCACGCTGGCGGCGTCCATCGTAGTGTCGCTGGTGGTCTCGCTGACGCTGACACCGATGCTCTGCGCCCGCTGGCTCAAGCCGCATATGCCGGGTGAGGAAAACCGTTTGCAGCGTTGGAGTCAGCGCGCCAACGAGTGGATGGTCGGCAAATACGCCACCAGCCTCGACTGGGTGCTGCGTCACCGGCGACTGACCTTGCTTAGCCTTATCGTGACAGTCGGCGTTAACATTGCGTTGTATGTCGTTGTTCCTAAAGCATTTATGCCTCAGCAAGACACCGGTCAACTGATCGGTTTCGTGCGCGGCGACGACGGACTGTCATTCAGCGTGATGCAGCCAAAAATGGAAACCTTCCGCCGCGCCGTGCTCAAGGATGACGCGGTACAAAGCGTCGCCGGCTTCATCGGCGGCACCAACGGCACCAACAACGCCTTCATGCTGGTGCGGCTGAAACCGATCAAGGAACGCAACATTTCTGCGCAAAAGGTCATCGAACGCCTGCGCAAGGAAATGCCCAAGGTCGCCGGTGCGCAGCTGATGCTGATGGCCGATCAGGACCTGCAGTTTGGTGGCGGTCGTGAACAGACCACGTCCCAGTATTCCTACATCCTGCAAAGTGCCGATCTTGGCGAGTTGCGCGAGTGGTATCCGAAAGTCGTTACCGCACTCAAGGCTTTGCCGGAGCTGACCGCAATTGACGCCCGTGAAGGGCGCGGCGCCCAACAGGTGACCCTGATCGTCGATCGTGATCAGGCCAAACGCCTGGGCGTCGACATGGACATGGTCACCGCGGTGCTGAACAACGCCTACAGCCAGCGGCAGATTTCGACGATTTACGACAGCCTTAACCAGTATCAGGTGGTCATGGAGGTCAATCCGAAATACGCCCAGGACCCGATCACCCTCAAACAGGTTCAGGTGATCACCGCCGACGGCGCGCGGATTCCGCTCTCGACCATCGCTCATTACGAAAACAGCCTGGAAGACGACCGCGTCAGCCACGAAGGCCAGTTCGCCTCCGAGAGCATTTCCTTCGACATGGCCGAAGGCGTGACGGTGGAGCAGGGCACGGCGGCCATCGAGCGGGCTATCGCCAGACTGGGTATGCCGGAAGACGTGATCGTGAAAATGGCCGGCACCGCCGACGCCTTCGCCGCCACCCAGAAGAGCCAGCCGTTCATGATTCTCGGCGCGCTGGTGGCGGTGTATCTGGTGCTCGGTGTGCTGTATGAAAGCTACATCCATCCGCTGACCATTCTCTCGACCTTGCCGTCGGCCGGGGTCGGCGCGTTGCTGTCGATTTACGCGCTGGGCGGTGAGTTCAGCCTGATCTCGTTGCTCGGGCTGTTCCTGCTGATCGGCGTGGTGAAGAAAAATGCCATTCTGATGATCGACCTGGCCTTGCAGCTGGAACGGCATCAGGGCATGGCGCCGCTGGATTCGATTCGCAGCGCTTGCTTGCAACGTCTGCGGCCGATTCTGATGACCACCCTGGCGGCGATCCTCGGCGCGTTGCCGTTGCTGCTGAGCCGCGCCGAAGGTGCGGAAATGCGTCAGCCACTGGGCCTGACGATCATTGGCGGGCTGATCTTCAGCCAGGTGCTGACCCTTTACACCACCCCGGTGGTTTACCTCTATCTCGACAAACTGCGCCATCGCTTCAACCACTGGCGTGGGGTGCGTACCGATGCTGCTCTGGAAACTCCGCTATGACTGACCGTTCGCTTATCACTCTGGCTGCACCGCTGGTAACGGCCCGAGGCTCGCGTTTGTTGAGCCTGGCGCTGTGCGTGGCGATGCTCAGCGCCTGCGCCATCGGCCCGGATTACCAGCGCCCGCAAGCGGCTGCACCGGCGCAATACAAGGAAGCGGCAGGCTGGCGTCAGGCCAATCCCAGCGATTCCCTGGCCCGTGGCGCCTGGTGGGAGTTGTATGGCGATCAGCAGCTCAATGGCCTGATCGAACGACTCAACAGTTCCAACCAGACGGTCGCGCAGTCCGAAGCCCAGTACCGTCAGGCCCAGGCCTTGGTGCGCAGTGCCCGTGGCGCGTTTTTCCCGACCGTGGACCTGACCGTCGGGAAAAACCGCTCCAGCCAGGGCACCGGCAGCAGCAGTTCGAGCCTGACCAGTTCTTCCAGCGGGATTCGCGACACTTACACCGCACAGGCCGGGGTCAGTTGGGAGGCCGACGTCTGGGGCAAACTGCGCCGAGGCCTTGAAGCCGACACCGCCAATGCCGAGGCGAGTTTTGCCGATCTGGCGGCGATGCGCTTGAGTCAGCAGTCGGAACTGGTACAGAACTATCTGCAACTGCGCGTGATCGACGAGCAGAAACGCCTGCTGGAAGCGACGGTCGAGGCCTATCAGCGCTCGCTGACAATGACTGAAAACCAGTATCGCGCCGGTGTCTCCGGCAAGGATGCGGTGGCGCAGGCACGGACTCAGCTCAAAAGCACCCAGGCTGACATGGTTGATTTGATCTGGCAGCGTGCTCAATTCGAGAATGCCGTTGCCGTACTGATCGGGCTACCGCCGGCCGAGTTCAGCCTGGCTGAAAGCAAAGACATTCCTGCGTTGCCCGAGATACCGCTGAGCCTGCCTTCGCAATTGCTCGAGCGCCGCCCGGACATCGCCTCCGCTGAACGCTCGGTGATGGCGGCCAATGCCAACATCGGTGTGGCCAAGGCGGCCTATTACCCGGACTTCACCCTGAGTCTGAACGGTGGTTACAGCAGCAGCACCTCTTCCAACTGGATCAGCGTGCCGAACCGCTTCTGGTCGGTCGGACCGCAATTGGCCATGACCTTGTTCGACGGCGGTCAGCGCTCCGCGGAAGTTGACCGCAGCGAAGCGGCCTACGACGAAACAGTGGCCAAGTACCGCCAGACCGTGCTCGATGGCTTCCGTGAGGTGGAGAACTATCTGGTCCAGCTCAAGGTTCTGGAAGACGAAGCGGGCGTGCGCCAGGAAGCACTGGACGCGGCGCGTGAGTCCTTGCGTCTGACCGAGAACCAGTACAAGGCCGGGGTGATCGCGTATCTCGATGTGGTCGTGGTTCAAGCCACGGCGTTGAGTAATGAACGCAGCGTGCTGAGCTTGTTGCAGAGCCGGCTGATTGCCAGTGTGCAATTGATTGCGGCGTTGGGCGGTGGCTGGGATGGGGCGTTGCAAGTGAGTGAAAAAGAGTAGCGCCCCCTTCTCTGACGGCAACTCGATACTCCGTAGCAGCTGTCGAGCCTGCGAGGCTGCGTTCGGCTGCGTAGCAGTCGTGAAATCAGACGACACGGTGTTTCAGGAAGACCGCGTGTGCCGGGTTTACGACTGCTTCGCAGCCGAACGCAGCCTCGCAGGCTCGGCAGCTGCTACTGGTGGACGCGGCCGTCGCGAGTTGTCAAACAAGCGCTTCATCGGCTTGATGGCCATTTGCTTATTTTGTCGGTGCGTTCTTTTGCGCAATCAGTACAATCGCCCGATTTGCCCCCCGAGAACGGAGGGCTGTCGCGAGAAGTCTCATGCTTATCGGTAGCTATTCCCCCACGCTGGTCATCATCTCGCTTTTTGTGGCGATTCTCGCCTCCTATACCGCGCTCGACCTGACCGAACGCATCGCCACGGCCAAGGGCCGGGCCGTGCATTTATGGACGGCGGGCGGCGCCTTTGCCATGGGGGTTGGCGTGTGGTCGATGCATTTCATCGGCATGCTCGCGTTCAAATTGCCCATCGACCTCGGTTACGACGTCGGCATCACGTTGCTGTCACTGCTGACTGGCATCCTGTCCTGCGGCTTTGCCCTGTGGCTGGTCAGCCAGCCACAATTGCCAGCCTGGCAATTGGCATTCGGCGCGCTGGTCATGGGGGCTGGGATTAGCGCGATGCACTACACCGGCATGGCCGCCATGCGCATGCAGCCGGGTATCGATTACGATCCGACGTTGTTCGGCGCCTCGCTGCTGATCGCTGTAGTCGCCTCGGGCGCTGCGTTATGGATCGCTTTCCGCCTGCGCCAGCACACACCTTATGTCGGCCTGATTCGGGGCGGTGCGGCGATGATCATGGGGGTCGCGATCGTCGGCATGCACTACACCGGCATGGCGGCGGCGCGTTTCCCGGATGGCAGCTTCTGTGGCGCGGCCGTCAGTGGCCTGAACGGCAAGGGCCTGGACAATCTGGTGCTGATCACCACCCTGGCAGTGTTGAGCCTTGCCTTGTTGACCTCGATTCTCGATGCGCGCCTTGAGGCCCGCACCGCAAGCCTTGCCCACTCATTGACCGAGGCCAACCGCGAACTGACTCAACTGGCTCTGCATGACACCCTGACCGGCCTGCCGAATCGCGTATTGCTGGCTGACCGCATCGATCAGGCGATGTCCATGGTGCAGGAGCAGGGCGGTTGTTTCGCATTGATGTTCATCGATCTGGACGGCTTCAAACCAGTCAACGATGCCTTCGGTCACCATATGGGCGATCTGTTGTTGCGTGAAGTCGGTCTGCGCTTGCGCGAGGATTTGCGCAGCCATGACACCCTGGCGCGGATCGGCGGTGATGAGTTCGTTTTACTGGTGCAGCTCGGCGAACAGAATGACGCATTGAGCCTGGCAGCCCGTCAGGTTGGGCTGATCGGGCGTTCGTTCCGGGTCGCCGAACATGATTTGCAGATTTCCGCCAGCGTCGGCATCGCTATCTATCCGGGCAACGGTGAAACCGCCGAGGAATTGCTGATGAACGCTGACGCGGCGATGTACCACGCCAAGGGCGCCGGGAAAAACGGCTACAGCTTCTTCGATGCCTCGATGAACAGCAACGCGCGCAAACAGCTGCAATTGCTGCAGGACTTGCGTATCGCCATTGATCAGCAGCAATTCAGTCTCTATTACCAACCCAAGTTCGATGCCAACAATGGCCGGCCGGTCGGCGCCGAGGCGTTGCTGCGCTGGGTGCATCCGACCCAGGGCATGTTGCTCCCGGACAAGTTCATCGAACTGGCGGAAAAGACCGGGCTGATCATTCCGATTGGCGAGTGGGTGCTCAACGAAGCCTGCCGTCAGATGCGCGAGTGGTACGTGCTCCGGTACACCGACTGGCGCATCGCAGTGAACCTTTCAGCCCTGCAGTTCTGCCACGCAGGCCTGGTCCAGAGCGTCGCCAAAGCCTTGGCCACTCACCATTTGCCGGCCAACAGCCTGACCCTCGAGATCACAGAAACCACCGCCATGAGCGATGCCGATGCGAGCATGACGGTGCTTCAGGAGCTTTCGACAATGGGTGTCGACCTGTCGATCGACGACTTTGGCACCGGCTATTCGAGCTTGATGTACCTCAAGCGCCTGCCGGCTAACGAACTGAAGATCGACCGGGGTTTTGTCCGCGACCTGGAGCGTGACAGCGATGACGCCGCCATCGTTTCCGCCATCGTCGCCCTCGGCCAGGCACTGGGGTTGCGGATCGTCGCCGAAGGGGTGGAAACCGACTCGCAGCAAGACTTCCTGACGCAACTCGGTTGTGATTCGCTTCAGGGTTATCTGCTCGGGCACCCGCTGCCGGCCGAACGCTTCATGGTGGATATTCTGCGTGCAGAGCAATTGGCGGTGAGCTGAGAACACTGTGATTGATGTGAGCCCATGCAAAAGCCAGCGATGACGGTTATTCTTGGCCCTGACTGCTAACGCTTGGAATGGGGGAAATTTCGCATGGACAAAGTCATCGTCATCACTGGTGGCAGCCGTGGTATCGGCGCCGCCACAGCCCTGTTGGCCGCCGAACAAGGCTATCGGATCTGCATCAACTACCTGGCCGACGAATCCGCTGCGCAAACTGTGCTGGATCAAGTCCGCGCCCTCGGCGCCCAAGCCATCGCGGTGCGCGCTGACGTCAGCATCGAAGATGAAGTGATCACGCTGTTCCACCGCGTGGACACTGAGCTGGGCCGGGTCACGGCACTGGTGAACAATGCCGGCACCGTCGGGCATAAGTCCCGGATCGATGAAATGTCCGAATTCCGTATTCTCAAAATCCTCAGAACCAACGTCCTGGCGCCGATCCTCTGCGCCAAACACGCGATCCTGCGCATGTCGCCCAAGCATGGCGGGCAGGGTGGCAGCATCGTTAACGTGTCCTCGGTGGCCTCACGCCTGGGCGCGCCAAGTGAATACGTCGACTACGCCGCCTCCAAAGGTGCGCTGGATACGTTCACCATCGGCCTGTCCAAAGAAGTGGCCGGCGAAGGCATCCGCGTCAACGCCGTGCGCCCTGGTTACATCTACACCGATTTCCATGCGTTGAGCGGTGACCCGGATCGGGTCAGCAAGCTGGAGTCGGCAATTCCGATGGCTCGGGGCGGGCGTCCGGATGAAGTGGCTGAGGCGATTGTGTGGTTGTTGTCGGATAAGGCTTCTTATGCCACGGGGACGTTCGTCGATCTGGGCGGGGGGCGCTAAGTCCATAGATTTGCATTGTTTGGGCGGGCCTCTTCGCGGGCAAGCCACGCTCCCACAGGATTTGTGTCGTTCACAACCTTCTGATCGACACCGTCCATTGTGGGAGCGTGGCTTGCCCGCGATGAGGCCGGTACAGGCAAAACCAAACCCTCAGAACGACCGCACAATCCGGCCCAACGTCTCCATCGCCTTCTCGGCAGTCTCATCCCAGGGGCTGCCGTAATTCAGGCGGATACAATTCCTGAAGCGCTGGGTCGGTGAAAAAATTGGCCCGGGCGCAATGCTGATCCCTTGCGCCAATGCCATCTGAAACAACTTCAGTGAATCCATCTGCGGTGGCAGTTCCAGCCACAAAAAGTAGCCGCCGGCCGGTTGACTGACGCGGGTTTGTGCCGGGAAGTAGCGCGCGATGGCGGCGAGCATGGCGCTTTGCTGTTCTTCCAGGGCGTAACGCAGTTTTCGCAGGTGCCGGTCGTAGCCGCCGTGTTGCAGGTAATCGGCGATGGCCGCCTGGGCCGGCATCGACGCGCACAGCGATGTCATGAGTTTCAGCCGTTCGATCTTCTGCGCATAGCGCCCGGCGGCGACCCAACCGATGCGGTAGCCGGGGGCCAGGCTTTTGGCGAACGAACCGCAGTGCATCACCAGCCCTTCGGTATCAAAAGCCTTGGCCGGTTTCGGCGCCTGTTGGCCGTAATACAGTTCGGCGTAGACGTCGTCTTCGATCAGCGGCACCTGATGGCTGCGCAATAGCTCAACCAGTTCCTGTTTCTTCGCCTCGGGCATCGTCGCGCCCATCGGGTTCTGGAAGCTGGTCATGCACCAGACAGCCTTGATCGGGTGCCGTGCCAGGGTTTGCGCGAGTACGCCAAGGTCGATGCCATCGCGCGGGTGCACAGGGATTTCCACGGCTTTGAGCTTCAGCCGCTCCAGGATTTGCAGGCAGGCGTAGAACGCCGGGGCTTCGATGGCCACCAGATCGCCGGGCTCGGTGACCGCTTGCAGGCACAGGTTCAGCGCTTCCAGCGCGCCGTTGGTGATCAGCAGTTCTTCCATGGGCAGCATCAGCCCGCCGACCATGTAGCGCAGGGCGATTTGTCGACGCAGTTGCGGGTTGCCCGGCGACATGTCGGTGACGACCATGCGCGGGTCCATCTCGCGGGCGGCGCTGGCGAGGGAACGGGACAGGCGCTGCAGCGGGAACAGGGTCGGGCTGGGGAAGGCCGAGCCGAAGGGCACGGTATTCGGGTCCTTGATCGAATCGAGGACCGAGAACACCAGTTCGCTGACGTCGACTTCGGTGGACTCATTGACCTGACTGCTGATCACCGGCTCCGAGAACGGGCTCGGCGCGTGCGCGTTGACGAAGTAGCCGGAACGCGGGCGAGCGCGGATCAGGCCGCGGCGTTCGAGCAGGTAGTAGGCCTGGAACACCGTGGACGGGCTGACCCCGTAGGTCTGGCTCGCGTAGCGCACCGACGGCACGCGCTGGCCGGGGCCGAGAACGCCGGAGTGGATCAGTTCAGCGATGTCGTCGGCGAATTTTTCGTAGCGTTTCATCGAGTGCCTGGATGGGTGTCATTCATTGAAAAAATGGGTGGCAGTCAGGTCGCCAAGATCGCAGCCTTCGGACGATCTTTGGCTTTGCATCTTAAAGGCTCAACGATTCATCGGCGCAACAAACCGGCTCTTCGCCACGCTATAAATCTCTGGCTCATCACTGTCGACAATCTTGAAACTGATCGTCTGCGAACTGCTGCTCGGCCGTTCCGTGGTCATTGCCACCGACACCGGCACATCCACAATCTCGCCCGGTGCCAGGCTCAGTTCGGCCTTGCCTTGCAGCAGGAAGCCTTCGCCATCGACCAGGGTCAGACGGTAGTCCTGACGTTGCTGGGTCTTGTTGATGACTTTCAGGCTGTAGATGTTTTCGATCTGCCCCTGACTGTTCTCGCGGAACAGGCCACGGTCCTTGCTCACGTCCAGCGAGACCATCGGCCGCTCCACCAGCGCCAGGGCAAGCGCACCGATCATCACCAACAGGACCGCGGTGTAGCCGATCAATCGCGGCCGCAGCAAATGGGTCTTGCCGCCCTGCAATTGATGCTCCGAGGTGTAGCTGATCAGCCCGCGGGCGTAGCCCATTTTGTCCATGATCGAATCACAGGCGTCGATACACGCGGCGCAACCGATGCATTCCATCTGCAAGCCGTCGCGGATGTCGATGCCGGTCGGGCAGACTTGCACGCACAACTGGCAGTCGATGCAATCACCGAGGCCGACTTCAGCCGGTGGCACATCACGTTTGCGCGGGCCACGGTTTTCGCCGCGGGCCACGTCGTAGGAGATGGTCAGGGTGTCTTTGTCGAACATCACGCTCTGGAACCGCGCATATGGACACATGTGCATGCACACCGCTTCACGCAGCCAACCGGCGTTGATGTAAGTCGCGCCGGTAAAGAACAGCACCCAGAACAGGCTGACGCCGCCCATCTGCAAAGTCAGCAGTTCTTCGGCCAGCGGCCGGATCGGGGTGAAATAGCCGACAAAGGTCAGGCCGGTCAACAGGCTGATGGCCAGCCACATGGTGTGCTTGGCCGAGCGACGGATCAGTTTGTTCAGGCCCCAAGGCGCGGCTTGCAGCTTGATCCGCTGGTTGCGTTCGCCTTCGGTGAGCTTCTCGCACCACATGAAAATCCAGGTCCAGGAACTCTGTGGGCAGGTGTAACCACACCAGACTCGCCCGGCGAACACGGTGATCGCAAACAGACCGAACGCGGCAATGATCAGCAGCGCCGACAGCAGGATGAAATCCTGCGGCCAGAAGGTCGCGCCGAAGATGTGGAATTTGCTTTCGCAAAGGTCCCAGAGCACAGCCTGGCGGCCGCCCCAGTTCAACCACACCGTGCCGAAGAACAGCAAAAACAGAAACCCCGCGCCGCTCATGCGCAGGGTGCGGAATAAACCGGTGAAGCTGCGGGTGTGGATCAGGTTGTCGCTGGACTTGGCCTTCATCTTTGGACGCGAAGGCTCATAGCGTTGAACGGACGGGGCACTTTCAACAATTCGGACGGGGATTCTATCGCTCATGGTCTTTCGCTCATCAGCCTCCATCAGGCCTGAGCACTATGAGCGGCGATCTGTTTGCATAACAGACTCACCTATTGCAATAAAAAGCGGATCAGATGGACATTGATCCGCTGCCTGCGACAAGTTGATGCACCCGCTACAGCGGGACGCAGTCACCTATATCAAGCGTCTGCGGGTGTTATTGATCCGGGTCAGTCAAATCACCGAATCACTGTCGGTGGCCTTCAAATGCTTACGCCCGTCGACTGCGCCTGCTACGGTCAATGCGTCGGCTTCTGCTTCGGTGATGTAGACGCGCTGGCCATCGAGCTCCACCGCCGACATGGCTTTTTCCGGGTCGGTAATGATGGTGACGTCTGGACACAGACGAATTTCTTCGCCGTTCTCGGTAATGAAGAAGCAGGTCTGGTTTTCGATGCGCACAGTCATGGAGGTGTCCTTTTTTCTGCGGGTTCTAAAGTGTTAGGGCACAACCGAGGATCATCGTTCTGTGCAACCGATTAATGGTCGACGCGGTCAATCCTCAATAGAGCAACTTTCTATCCAGTCATCACAAGGACAACACCATGAACGCCTGGTGGCATGAGGTTTGGGTGACGCTGCAAGCGGAGTTCGCCGACATTGGCGACGCTTCACAACTGACGCGCATTACCGTGCGCTTGCTGATGGCAGCGGTGTTGGGCGGGATTCTCGGCTTCGAACGCGAGCACAAGGGCAAGGCCGCCGGGGTCCGCACCCACATGCTGGTAGCTCTCGGCGCCGCGCTGTTCGTGCTGGTGCCGCAAATGTCCGGTTCACAGGCTGATGCCATGAGTCGGGTGGTGCAGGGTGTGATCGCGGGGATCGGCTTTCTTGGCGCAGGGACTATTCTGAAAAACACCGAGGGCGACGAGGGGCACGTCAAAGGCCTGACCACCGCCGCCGGGTTGTGGATGACCGCCGCCATCGGCGTCTCGGCCGGGTTGGGGCGAGAGGCGACGGCGGTGCTCAGCACGTTGCTGGCGTTGGCGATTCTCAGTGTGATGCCGAGGATCGTAAAAATGCTGGAACGCGATTCCCCGTAGGAGCTGCCGAAGGCTGCGATCTTTTGATCTTGAAAAGCAACATCAAGAGTTCGCAGCCTTCGGCAGCTCCTACGGTGTGACAACCACCGGCGGCATGGTGCTCGGCGGGTCTTCGCGCGGTGGCGGGGTAGTGCCGGGCGGGTCTTGCTCAGGCACAGGTTCAGGCTCGGTCGGCGGAATGGTCGGGCTGTCGATGTTTGGATCAGGCGTTTCGGCAGGGATCGGAATGCTCATAAATTCAACCTCCAGTGGCACATGGCGTAAGTCGTGCTTAAGTGTGTTGACCACTGTGTAAAGGAATTGATTCCTCCGAAGGCCCAGGCAAATCCTCGTGAACTTTTACCGGCGCCTGTCGCTCGGACCCTAAGTGAGTTCATTCCGGGGCGGACGATCCTGCGGGATGGCTATCCTGTTACAAGCCACAGACACAAGAGCGTCCATGGGGCGTAAAGGAGAGATGCTCGATGACTGCTGAAAAACCCACAGAGCTGAACTACAACCCTCAGATGCCGCTGTCACAGGCTTTACTGCTACCGCGCATCGCCATCGAAAACACCATGCCGACCCTCGATGGCGGGCAATTCGCCGTCAAATCCGTGGTGGGCCAGGACGTGGTGGTGACCAGCAAAGTGTTCGCCGACGGTCACGACAAGTTGGCCGTGCGAGTGCGCTGGCACGCCGAGGGCGAGGAAACCTGGCAAAGCGAAGTGATGGCCGACTTGGGCAATAACGGTTGGCAGGGCCAGTTCCGGGTCGCGCGCCAGGGCCGTTATGTGTTTTGCATCGAAGCCTGGATCGATCAGTTCGCCAGCTTCTGTTATGAGCTGGAGAAAAAACACGCCGCCAGGGTGCCGATCAGCCTGGAATTGCAGGAGGGGCGAACGCTGGTCCAGCAAGCCGCCGAACGCACCGAAGGGCAACTGAGTGAACAACTGGCGACGCTGCACCATGAATTGTCGGGCCTGCTCGAAATCGAGCAGGTCGAGCTGTTTCTGCACCAGCGTAGCGCCGGGTTGATGACGCAGGCCGATCATCGTGCCTATTTGAGCATCAGCCCTGAGTACCCGCTCGACGTCGAACGGAACCTGGCGCAGTTCGCCAGTTGGTATGAATTGTTTCCGCGTTCGATCACTGACGATCCGGCCCGTCATGGCACCTTCAACGATGTGCATGCGCGGCTGCCGATGATCCAGGACATGGGCTTCGATGTGCTGTACTTCCCGCCGATCCACCCGATCGGCCGCAGTTACCGCAAAGGCCCGAACAACTCCCTGACCGCCGGGCCGGACGATCCGGGCAGTCCGTATGCCATTGGCAGCGAAGAGGGCGGGCATGAAGCCATTCACTCCGAACTGGGCAGCCGCGAAGACTTCCGGCGTCTTGTCGCGGCAGCCGCTGACCATGGGCTGGAAATCGCCCTCGACTTTGCGATTCAGTGTTCCCAGGATCACCCGTGGCTGAAGCAGCATCCGGGCTGGTTCAACTGGCGGCCGGACGGCACGATCAAATACGCCGAGAACCCGCCGAAAAAATACCAGGACATCGTCAACGTCGATTTCTATGCCGCCGATGCGATTCCGAGTCTTTGGGTCGAGTTGCGCGACATCGTGGTGGGTTGGGTCGAGGAGGGCGTGAAGCTGTTTCGCGTCGACAACCCTCACACCAAACCGCTGCCGTTCTGGCAGTGGCTGATCGCTGATGTGCGGGCGCTGTACCCCGAGGTGATCTTCCTGGCCGAAGCCTTTACCACCCCGGCGATGATGGCGCGATTGGGCAAGGTCGGTTACTCCCAGAGCTACACCTATTTCACTTGGCGCAACAACAAGTCCGAGCTGGCCACTTACTTCACCGAGCTCAACGAATCGCCGTGGCGTGAATGCTACCGGCCGAATTTCTTCGTCAACACACCCGACATCAACCCGGCGTTTTTGCATGAGTCGGGGCGCGCCGGTTTTCTGATCCGCGCGGCGCTGGCGACCATGGGCTCCGGTCTGTGGGGCATGTATTCAGGCTTCGAACTGTGCGAAGCGGCCCCGGTGCCGGGCAAGGAGGAGTACCTCAATTCCGAGAAGTACGAAATCCGCCCACGAGACTTCAACGCGCCGGGCAACATCATTGCCGAGATTGCCCAGCTCAACCGCATCCGCCGGCAGAACCCGGCGCTGCAGACGCATTTGGGCCTGAAGGTCTACAACGCCTGGAACGACAACATTCTGTATTTCGGCAAACGCAGCGCGGATGGCAGCAATTTCATTCTGGTGGCCGTCAGTCTTGATCCGCTTAACGTCCAGGAAGCGAATTTCGAATTGCCGCTGTGGGAAATGGGCTTGCCCGACGACGCCAGCACCCAGGGCGAAGACTTGATGAGCGGTCATCGCTGGACCTGGCACGGCAAGTACCAATTCATGCGGATCGACCCGGCGCATCAACCGTTCGGGATCTGGCGGATTACTGTGTAAACGCAGCACCTGTGGGAGCGAGCTTGCTCGCGATGGCGATTGAACATTCAACAGATGTGTTGCCTGCCAAATTGCTATCGCGAGCAAGCTCGCTCCCACAGGTCATCATCGCGTTTGAGAACAGGCGCTCGGCTCAGCGACTTTCGAATTCAACAGGAGTTTCAAATGGCGAAGAAACCCAAGGCTGCCACCTTTATCAAGGACCCGCTCTGGTACAAGGATGCGGTGATCTACCAGGTTCACGTTAAGTCTTTTTTCGACTCCAACAATGACGGGATCGGCGACTTTCCCGGTCTTATCGCCAAACTCGATTACATCGCCGATCTGGGCGTCAACACCATATGGCTGTTGCCGTTCTATCCCTCGCCACGACGCGATGACGGCTACGATATTGCCGAATACCGTGGCGTGCACTCAGACTACGGCACTATGGCCGACGCCAAGCGGTTCATCTCGGAAGCCCACAAACGTGGCCTGCGGGTGATTACCGAACTGGTCATCAACCACACCTCGGACCAGCACGCCTGGTTCCAGCGTGCGCGTAAGGCCAAGAAAGGTTCGGCGGCGCGGGATTTCTACGTCTGGTCCGATGACGATCAAAAGTACGACGGCACTCGCATCATCTTTCTCGACACCGAAAAATCCAACTGGACCTGGGACCCGGTGGCCGGCCAGTACTTCTGGCATCGCTTCTATTCCCATCAGCCAGACCTGAATTTCGATAACCCGCAAGTCATGAAAGCCGTGCTGTCGGTGATGCGCTACTGGCTGGACATGGGCATCGACGGTCTGCGTCTGGACGCGATTCCGTACCTGATCGAACGCGACGGCACCAACAACGAAAACCTGCCCGAGACCCACGACGTCCTCAAGCAGATCCGTGCCGAAATCGACGCCAATTACCCGGACCGCATGCTGCTGGCCGAGGCCAACCAATGGCCGGAAGACACGCAACTGTACTTCGGCGACACCGACGCCAAAGGCCTGAACGGCGACGAATGCCACATGGCGTTTCACTTCCCGCTGATGCCGCGCATGTACATGGCGCTGGCCCAGGAAGACCGTTTCCCGATCACCGACATTCTGCGCCAGACACCGGAGATCCCGGCCAATTGTCAGTGGGCGATTTTCCTGCGCAACCACGATGAGCTGACCCTGGAAATGGTCACCGACAAGGAGCGCGATTACCTGTGGAATTACTACGCGGCCGACCGTCGGGCGCGGATCAACCTGGGCATTCGCCGCCGCTTGGCGCCGCTGATGGAGCGCGACCGTCGTCGTGTGGAGTTGCTGAACAGTCTGCTGCTGTCGATGCCCGGCACGCCGACCCTGTATTACGGCGATGAAATCGGCATGGGTGACAACATCTACCTCGGCGACCGTGATGGCGTGCGCACGCCGATGCAGTGGTCGATTGACCGTAACGGCGGTTTCTCCCGCGCCGACCCGGCCAGCCTGGTGCTGCCACCGATCATGGACCCGCAATACGGCTACCTGTCGGTCAACGTTGAAACCCAGGCCGGCGACCCGCATTCGCTGCTGAACTGGACCCGGCGCATGCTCGCCGTGCGCAAGCAGTCCAAGGCCTTCGGTCGCGGCACGCTGAAAATGCTCTCGCCGAGCAACCGGCGGATCCTGGCCTACACCCGGGAGTTCACCGGGCCGGACGGCAAGCACGAAATCATCTTGTGCGTGGCCAACGTGTCACGTAGCGCGCAAGCAGCGGAACTGGACCTGTCGGCCTACGTCGGCATGGTGCCGGTGGAAATGCTCGGCGGTAACGCCTTTCCGCCTATTGGTCAGTTGAATTTCCTGCTGACCCTGGCGCCTTACGGCTTCTATTGGTTCGTACTGGCGGCGGAAAACCAGATGCCAAGCTGGCACGTGGAACCGGCGCAAAGCCTGCCGGACTTCACCACGCTGGTGCTGAAAAAACGCATGGAAGAACTGCTCGAAGCGCCGTCCCGCGGCACTCTGGAGCAGGGCATCTTGCCGAGCTGGCTACAGAATCGCCGCTGGTTTGCCGGCAAGGACGCGGCCATCGAACAGGTGAACATCGCTTACGGCGTACGCTTCGGCGATCCGCTGCACCCCGTGTTGTTGAGTGAAATCGACGTCACCAGTGGCGGCCAGACCAGCCGCTATCAGTTGCCGTTCGGTTTTATCTCCGAAGATCAGGTGGGTGCCGCGCTGCCTCAGCAACTGGCCTTGTCTCGCGTCCGGCGCGTGCGTCAGGTCGGTTTGATCACCGATGCCTTCAGCCTCGAAACCTTTGTGCATGCGGTTTTGCAGGGCATGCAAAGCGATATCGTGTTGTCTTCCAGTGCGGGCGAGATCCGTTTTCAGCCGACGGCGGAACTGGCGAATCTCGGCCTGAGCGGGGAATCGGAAGTGCGTTACCTGTCCGCCGAACAGTCCAACAGTTCGGTGGTGATCGGCAACAGCCTGGTGCTGAAACTGATCCGCAAGGTCGCGTCCGGCGTGCACCCGGAACTGGAAATGAGCGCGTTCCTGACTCGCGCCGGTTTCCGTAATATTTCGCCGCTGCTGGGTTCAGTGGTGCGCCGCGATCCGGCGGGCGAGGACAACCTGCTGATGATTGCCCAGGGCTACTTAAGCAATCAGGGCGACGCCTGGGAATGGACCCAGAATAACCTCGAACGGGCGCTGCGCGACGAACTGGCCGACGCCATGTCCGAGCAGGAGCAACACTACAACGCCTTGGGTGAATTGAGAGACTTCGCCGGCATGCTCGGTCAGCGTCTGGGCGAAATGCATCAGCTGCTGGCGGCGCCCAGCGACAACCCGGACTTCGTTCCGCAGGTCACCACCCAGAAAGATGCCTTGGCCTCGGCCAAGGATGTGGCAGCGCAACTGGAGTACGCGTTTAAGTTGCTCAAACAGCATCAAAGCGAATTGAACCCGGCAGACAAAGCCTTGGTCACTCGTTTACTGGACAACAAAAAAGCCATCCTCAGCCATGTTCAGGAGCTGGGCAAAAAAGCCGTTGGTGGTCTGCGCATTCGCGTCCACGGCGACTTGCACCTGGGCCAGGTGCTGGTGATCAAGGGCGACGCCTACTTGATCGACTTCGAAGGCGAGCCGGCGCGGCCGCTGCATGAGCGACGGGGCAAACACAGCCCGTACAAAGACGTCAGTGGCGTATTGCGTTCCTTTGACTACGCTGCGGCGATGGCGATCAAGGTGCACAACGTCGATAACACGGCCGATGCCCAAGCCGCTCGTCTACGTGTCGCCGATCGCTATTTAAATGAAGCAAGACAAGCATTTGTCGACGCTTATCGGCTGGCGGCAGCTAGTCTTGCTCATGCATGGCAAGATCCGGAAGGCGAGGACGCCGCATTGGCGTTGTTCGGCCTGGAGAAGGCAGCGTATGAAGTGGCCTATGAGGCAGAAAATCGCCCCACCTGGTTGCCCGTGCCGTTGCACGGTTTATATGGACTATTGAGTGGGCTTAAACCCTTTTCCGATCTTGGTGGAGAGTAGTCATGAGTTTCTCGAACAAGGAACAGGGTCACGCTAAAGAAGCGTTGCTGCCCAGATCGCGGGACATCGACGCGCTGGTACGCGCCGAACATCACGACCCCTTTGCAATTCTTGGCCCCCACGGCGATGGTGCCGGCGGGCAATTCATTCGGGCCTATTTGCCGGACGCCTTGAGCGTGCAGGTACTGGCCAAGGACTCCGGGGAGGAACTCGGCAACCTGGAGGCCACCCAGACACCGGGCCTGTTCGTCGGGCACTTCGATCGGGCGCAGCCGTATCTGCTGCGAACCCGGTGGGCCGGCGGCGAACAAATTTCCGAGGACCCTTACAGCTTTGGCCCGTTGCTTGGTGAGATGGACTTGTACCTGTTCGCCGAAGGCAATCACCGCGATCTCAGCGCTTGCCTGGGCGCGCAGCTGCAAACCGTCGACGGTGTCGATGGCGTGCGATTCGCCGTGTGGGCACCGAACGCCAAAAGGGTGTCGGTGGTGGGTGACTTCAACAACTGGGACGGTCGCCGGCACCCGATGCGCCTGCGTCATCCTACCGGTGTATGGGAAATTTTCGTCCCGCGCATGCAAGCGGGGGAAACATACAAATACGAAATCCTCGGCACCCACGGCATTCTGCCGCTCAAGGCCGACCCGATGGCGCTGGCCACCTCGCTGCCGCCGGACACCGCGTCAAAAGTCGCTTCGCCGCTGAACATCGATTGGCAGGATCAGGAGTGGATGCAATCCCGGGGCGACCGTCATCGGGTGAGTGCGCCGCTGTCGATCTACGAATTGCATGCCGGGTCCTGGCAATGTGAGCTGGATGATCTGGGCGAGGTCGCCCGCCAGTACACCTGGCATGAGTTGGCCGAGCGGCTGATTCCTTACGTCAAGGATCTGGGTTTTACCCACATCGAGCTGATGCCGATCATGGAACACCCGTTCGGCGGCTCCTGGGGCTATCAGCTGCTGTCGCAATTCGCCCCGAGCGCCCGCTACGGTACGCCGGATGACTTCGCCGCGTTCATAAATGCCTGCCATCAGGCCGACATCGGCGTGATCCTCGACTGGGTGCCAGCGCATTTTCCGACCGATACCCACGGCCTGGCGCAGTTCGACGGCACCGCGCTGTACGAATACGGCAACCCGCAGGAAGGCTTCCATCAGGACTGGGACACGCTGATCTACAACCTGGGTCGCACCGAAGTGCACGGCTACATGCTGGCCTCGGCGTTGCACTGGCTCAAACATTTCCACGTCGACGGTCTGCGGGTCGATGCCGTGGCGTCGATGCTGTATCGCGATTATTCGCGCAAGGCCGGCGAATGGGTGCCGAACCGTCACGGCGGTCGGGAAAACCTCGAAGCCATCGACTTCCTGCGCCATCTCAATGACGTGGTCGACCTTGAAGCCCCCGGCGCGCTGGTGATTGCCGAAGAATCCACCGCGTGGCCGGGTGTCAGCCAGGGCACGCAACAAGGCGGACTGGGCTTCGACTACAAGTGGAACATGGGCTGGATGCACGATTCGCTGCATTACATCCAGCAAGACCCGGTATACCGCGCTCATCACCATAACGAACTGAGTTTTGGTCTGGTGTATGCCTGGTCCGAGCGCTTTATCCTGCCGATCTCCCACGACGAAGTGGTTCACGGCAAGCACTCCCTGATCGACAAGATGCCCGGTGACCGCTGGCAGAAATTCGCCAACCTGCGCGCCTACCTCAGTTTCATGTGGGCACATCCGGGCAAGAAGCTGTTGTTCATGGGCTGCGAGTTTGGTCAGTGGCGTGAGTGGAACCACGATCAGCAGCTGGACTGGTACTTGCTGCAGTACTCGGAACACAAAGGTGTGCAGAAACTCGTCGGCGACCTTAATCGGCTGTATCGCGAAGAACCGGCGCTGCATGATCAGGATGACGCGCCGCAAGGCTTCCAGTGGTTGATTGGTGATGATGCAATCAACAGCGTTTACGCCTTCATGCGCTGGAGCAGGGAGGGGCGGCCGGTGTTGGTGGTGGCTAACTTCACGCCGGTGCCGCGTGAGGGTTATCGCGTCGGCGTACCGTTTGCCGGGCGTTGGACCGAGGTGATCAACAGCGATGCGGCTACTTACGCCGGTTCGAACTATGGCAACAGCGGCGGGGCGTTTACCGAGGAAGAGCCGAGCCATGGCCAGGCCCTCTCGTTGGTATTGAACCTGCCGCCGCTGGCGGTGTTGATGCTGCGTCCGGAGGGTTGACCGAAAGATCGCAGGCTTCGCCAGCTCCTACAAGGTGTACGCCACCCAATGTAGGAGCTGCCGCAGGCTGCGATCTCTTGATCTTTTTACCACCGCATCCGCACACCCAAACTCCCAATCAACCCGTTCAAATCATTGTCATCCACATCACTGCTGTAGTCGGCGCTGACGTAAAGACTCACGGCGGGTGTCACTCTGGCCACCAACCCCAAACCCACTTCGACGGTCGATGAATAACGGCTGCTGCTGATCTTCTCGACCTGATCGAGGTTCACCGTATTGCCGGTGTATACCGTGTGCCACACGTTGGTTCGCACATAGGGTTCGACCCCCAGGCCGTTGATGTTGTAACTACCTTTCAACCGTGCACCGACCCGGCCGCTCCAGGACGTCAGATCGCTGGACGAGGCATTGCCTGACCCGGCATACGGGGTGTCCAGGGTAATGCGTTGATTGATCAACTGCGCCTGGGGTTCGACTACCCAGTTATCGCTCAGACCAATGGGGAAACCACCTTCCACCGACAGCGTCACCGCGCTGCCCTCGGTCGCCAGTCGGGCGCCCTGGTCATTGCGGGTATAACCGTTGACCCGGCCGCCGCTGGCCGTCAAATCCACGTGCCAGCCTTGGGGCCCGGTCAGGCTCCAGTAGGCGCCGAGGCTCTGGCCTTCGAGGTTGAGGGTGTCGTGGCTGGGGTCAGCAAGGGCGCGACCGGTCAGCAGCCCGTTGCTGTTGCCTTGTAACTGAGTCGTGCCGCCGACCAGTCCGACCCGCTGGGTATGACCGCTACCGCTTTGCAGAGTCAGGATCGCCGGACCTTTGAACTCGCTACTGCCAGGGATAGCAAACCCCTGAGCCAGAACATCGGTTTGCGCCTGTCGCGAAGCCTGTCCATACACCTGATCCCAGGCCGAAGGCGCAGCGTCCTCGATGGTCAGGCGCGAACTTCGTGTATCGGAGGCGGCGCTGAAACGGCCGGAGTAGGGGGCGGTGAAAGTGACGGCGGGTAAGGTCATGACCGGAACATCCTGACGGTACCAAGGGGTGGTTTGATCCTCTGCCGGCCCTGCCTGTACTTCCATGGACGAGCACAGAAGGAGTGAACTCGAGACAGTGCAAAAAGTAACTTTGATCTCTTGTTGGGTGAATGACGTTTTCATGGAGGTCTACCTTGCAATCGCATGCCGAATCTCGCTCTGGCGTCTCTCTCCTACCCCGAATGAGGGGCGACCGAATGTAGTGGGGCAAGCCTCTGGCCGCCCGATTTTGCGGGAGTCTGGGGGGTTGCCCCGGGTAATATTTCCGGGGGTAGTAACGTGTAGCTAAGAAGACCCTTGACATCGCGTCAAGAAAATGTCCGATAAGTGGTATGTGTATTTTAGGACTTGCAAGTGACTGATTTACGCCGCACATCTAAGTTCTTGTTTGTTCGAAAAATCGTCAAAAAATCCGCATTCCAGAGCGGTTTTGATAGTGAGATACCGGTTTACCAAGTCACCCTGACACCGACATTTGCGGCCGTTCCGCGCAGCTGATTGCTGTCGATATTGCTGGTGTAGTCGAGTCCGCCATACACGTTCACGGTTTTCGCGAGGCTAAGCACAACGCCGACACCGAGGTCGGCCGATGACGATTTTTGCTCGGTATCGATCCGGTCCGCGCCGTCGAAGGTTACCGAGTCGATACCGGAAAGGGTGTGCCACAGATTGGCTCGTACATAAGGTTCCAATGGGCGTCCACTGACTTGGTAAAGGCCTTTGAGTCGAGCACCGAGGCGACCGGTCCAGGCACTGTCGGAGTCGAATGAAACGTGGGAAATGCCGTCGTCCTGGCTGTCCAGCGAGACTTTTTGATGGATGACCTGCGCCTGGGGTTCAACCACCCAGTTATCCGTCACTTGAATCGGATAGCCGGTTTCCGCCGAAACAGTCAAGGCGTGGCCTCGGTTATCCAGTTTGAGGCCGCGTTCGGAGTGGCTGTCACCGTCGAGCCGGGTGCCCATGATGACGGTGTCGACGTACCAGCCCTTGGGATCGGTCAACGTCCAGTACAAGCCATAACTGTCGCCTTCAAGTTCCACTTGGCCAGCGCGCTTGTCTTCAAAGCCTTGGTTGAAACCGTCGACATCGCCCTGTAAACGCGTATGCCCGACAAAAAAACCAGTGCGCTGGGTCTGTCCATTGGAAGTCTGTGAGCTGTACACATCGTTACCAACCTGGAAACCGCTGAGCGAACCGTCGAGCCTTGGCGTTACGGTGCCGGCCCAGGTCTGATCGACGTTCTTGCCGTAGACCCGACCCCAGCCAGCGCCAAAGGCCCCGGTTTCGTTGAGCAGGCGCTGATCGCCTTGGCGATCATGGAAAGTGCCGAGTGCATTCAGGGTCAGTTGCGCGGCAGCGGGTGGCAGTACCGACCAGGTCGGCACCTCGGGGCGGTACAGCGGAATCGGTGACGCGCCCGGTACGGCTGCCGGTAGAACCGGTAGCGGTGGACTGCTGGCGGGAGCGAGTGCGGCCACCGGCGTTGCGACGACCGGGACGACAATCGGTGGCAAGGCCGGATCCGGGTTTGGGAGGGTGACGGTCGCGGGGGCCACAACGGCAGAACGCAAATACCAACTGTTTTCGGTGCCTGCGCTAACGCCACCCTTGAACAGGTAGTAATCGAAGGCACCCGCAGATATCGGACCTTTGAGCGCGAACGCATCGGGGGTGCTGACAGCAGTGCCTTGAGCCTGCACCAACTCAATACCGTTCTGCTGCGTCAACCCGCCGGTTCCGCCCAGATTGGTGACCGTGATCAATGTGCTGCCGGTCAATGTCCCATCGTTCACCACCAGTTTGTCGCTGGGGGCGTTGTCGTCTCCCACCACGCTTTGCAACAGCAACTGGCCGCCGTTCCCCGAATAATTGCCCTGCACCGTCAGGGTGTCGTCGGTTCGGGTATTACCGCTGCTGAGGTCGATCCGCCCGGCGTTGTTTAAGGTTGCACGCTGGCCGGCGGTGAATGGCGTGATGCTGCCCTGGGCTGGCGTCAGCGTGCTGCTGCCATCGATATCGAACACACCGGTGCCGCTGGCACTGTCGCCCAATACAAAATTGCCGGCCAGATCGAACTGCGAACCATTGTTCAGGTTGGCCGTTTCCCAGTTGATGTAC